>JAHZIZ010000138.1 GCA_022601215.1 Bacteroidota bacterium | reverse complement strand
TCGCGCCTTAACCTTTGCAGATTCATATTCCGAGTTTGAGCGTCGAACTCGAAAAGACTTGGAAACTATTGGTATGCGACCGAAAAGACAAGAAATTGATACATTGATCGCAGCGGGAAGGGCCATTATCCATTTAAAGCAAGAAGAACTCTTACAGAAAATACAGCTGCTCTCGCAACGAAAACACTCAAAGACATGTGATGAAATTTTCAATCCAACCAAGTACTACTGTTGGCCTGAAAAGTTCAAGCAGGTACCGCTAGTTCTTGAAAAAGAATTGGGCGTTATATTGAAGGTCTTCTCTGACACCACAACACCTTTTATTAAACAAACCACTGAGAGACGATTAGACAAATTAAACGAAATTCAGCGAACTGGCTTGGATATCAAAAAGAGCATGGAGCAGCTTTTCCAGTTGTACTATACGATTAATGGCACACCCCAAAAAGTAGAGCAAGAAATTGAATATAGAGAAAGAATTGGCCTAGAGGAAGAAACAAGCCTGGATGCACTATTAGATGAGTTCAGTAATATTGTGGACTTTATAAAACAAGATAAACCTTACAAAACAGACCAAGAATCGACAAGTCCATTTGTACAGAAAGATTATCAACTTTTATTATACAAAACCTTAATGGGTAATGAGCGAGGGAGAGAAAACATTACTATTAACTGCTCACTTCATGATCAGAGAAATTCTACCGAAGTTGGGAAAATTTTATGCCGAAAGTTTCAAATTGTCTATGATATTCTCTATCTAAAAGAGACTGAGATACGTGAAAAAATTAAATCTAATCCTTTCTACTATCTGTTTGGGGCTCGCTTAGCGCATATCCTTGATCGTAAAGAAGACGTATTTTTTCTATTATTCACGGGAATAAACAATTTCCCGGAAAGTGAAGATTTACAAGCGATGCTTGGGCACTTTGCTTTTCTTATAGACGAAAATCCGGTTATGGCTACTCGACACTTTAAGCATGCTATTGCGAACGCACAGTTAAAGCAACTACAAGTGAGCCGCAATCGAATGAATACGGTTGGAGACTATCAGAAAAACCATTCGCTTTTTAAGTCTTTTCAAGGAAAAGAAAACTGGTTCAAAAGGCAGCTAACCGAATCTTTGGCCTTGATAAGCGGTTATTCTCTACCTTGTAATGACTTGTGCCGCGAAATTGACCGGTGGCTTGAGAAAGAACAGGACAAAGAACGCACCAAAGATACGACTACTGCCAGAAAATCTAACTCGCCAGAATTAGGTAAAGCCAAGCATCAAAAGATCGGCTATATTTGTACGCAAAGCAACCAATCTCAGGAAGAAGATAATTGCAAGAAAAACATGGAGCTGGACAAAAAAAAGAGAGACCTAAAGTCTGATTTTCATATAAGCCATGACGAACCATTAAAACCTTTGCAAGTGTCCCAACATTTTAAAACAAGAAAGGGAAGACTCGGGCTACGTTTGGCCCATGAAATCTTTAGGCAGAATATTGATAATGCAGAGCAATTTATCAATAAATTCAAAGAGGAAGAATCTGATTATCAAGAATCATCGCCCGGTCTTATGCAGCACGAAATTCTATACCCGCTAGCTTATCATCGGCTAATCACTTCTGCCCAACTTCAATGCCCTCAGAGAAAAAAAGGTATGCAAGGGAGCATAACACTTCTAGAAAAATCACAGAAATTCGTCCTGAACTCTATTCAGTCTATGGCGCTTGACTTAATAAACAAACTCAATTGCTCAGAAAAGAAATGCAGAGAACATATAAAGGCGCTTGACTTGATAAACAAACTCAATTGTTCAGAAGAGGAATGCAGAGAACATATAAAGGAAGAATTTAGAAGTAGGGTCAGCACTATTAGAACGAAGCTAGATTTACCCAGTCAGAATCAACCATGGATAGGACTGGTAGAAATGATGTTCAACCCAAAGAAAGGACTTTTCAAGGAACCTTTGGATTTTGAAAATGGGGCTAACCCAATTATGATACTGCTCTGGGATTTAAAGCTTATTAACTACTTTCTTGTAAAAGCCCATGAATTGGAATGCCTGGGATTGTAGTAGGCCAACCCCCTACTCTATTAAAAGAAACTCAGGTACGAATGAACCTGGTCAGTAAAGCAAATCTACGACTTTTGATGATTCAGATGAGGAGTTTGAAAAAAAATGGCATTTATACTAAAATCATTAATAGAAGCTAATACTATCAAGGAGGAATTATCATGACGAAGTTATTATTGACTCTAATCTCCATATCATTTCTTCTTTTTCCCTTAAGTGCATTTGCTAGAGGTGCTGGTTGATAACAGGGCTTTAGAAAGCTGACATATGCCTAACCAGCTATTTTCTTTCTGAAGGAAAATAGCTGGTTGCCTTCCTTTTAGGTTTGGTCCTCCTTAATACTCTTTGTATCGTTCATTCCGCACCAGGGTGAAAGACTTCAGCGTAGCACATCATTCCATGTTTTTGTGATCTAATTTCTGCCTGTGATGTCCGAGTCTCTGTGTTTTTAACAATTCCGCTGTACTCAAATTCTTATCTAACATTCCTACCTACCATTATCCGATAAGATACAGGCTATTATCTTAAGAGATACAGCCAGCCACTTCAGTAACTTTCCCCTCCATAGTCCACTAATTTAAAACCTACCGCATTTCCTCGCCTTAAGACTGCATAGCAATACTGTCCCAACAAAAACGAAGGGCGGAATAAGAATTGCTGCAACTGAATCTATCCGACTGCAGTTAGCTCAATATTTTCATTAGCAGATTTCCTAAGCAAAGAGGGTACTATGAATGGATGCTTACACTCGCACCTTGGTGTTTCGTGGGTTTTATGTGGACTAGTTTTACTCGTCTATGCAGGCTGTTCTCCTGTCACGATTAATGGGGTCGATGCCCACATTCAAGGGGATGGGATACAAGCAGCTTCACCGAAGACGGTTAACCATAATAGGAAGGCTCTTAGCTGGTACATGCAAGAAGAAGCACAGCTATATAAACAAAATACTCAGGACCCCACAAAATATGAAAAAAGACTCCCTCAAGTCTGTTTAGCCTTATCCGGAGGTGGTATGCGTTCGGCCGCCTATAGCATCGGTGTGATGAAAGGTCTACATGAAAGAAACATTTTACAGAAAACCGAAATTATTTCCGCAGTATCCGGTGGGGCCTATGCCCTTTCCTGGCTCTATACGATGAATGCCTATGAAAACAGAATGGACGAAATATTTAAGGAAGAGGATGCTATCGAGGATTTAGCAGCACATGCGAATATGTATACTGGATTTGATTTCCTACAGACCTTTATCTCCAATGTCGTGACTCTTCCAATTAACTTCTTAGCGAATGGAGTCGTTGGCTGGCATGCGAACACCACACCGGGTCGCGCCAACTATGAATATGAAATTCGCAAACTCTTTCAACAGGGAGGAGTCACCTCACTTGAGGACACTGAAGATTGGATTCGTGAGAACAATCTCCCTTATTTCATCATCAATACCACAGCCAAAATTGATGATGATCGTTATCATCATGCGAGCGAATTATCCAACTCTATTTTTGAGCTCACACCACTTCGATTTGGTTCTGATGCATTCGGCTACGGATACAAACATGAGGGAGATGAATTTCCGTTTTCTTTTTCTAAAGCCATTAGCATTTCTGGAGCAGCAGCAGACTCTTCAGCTATTGCTGGAGAAGGACAAAAGATTGCTCTCTCAGCACTCAACCATGATCTGGGATTTTATATTGACAATTATACGAAGGAATATAAAGCTCAGGAGAAGTGGTGGACGAAATTTGTTCCTTTCCCATTTTACTTTTTCTCCCCTAGTTATCTACGCGACAAAGTAGGCACAGATATCTACTTAAGCGACGGCGGACATTCCGAAAATTTAGGTGCATTTTCAGTGATTCGACGAGCATGTGACCACATTTACATCGTTGATGCTGAGTACGACAAAAATTATGAATTTGAAGCCTACTTCAAATTGAAGAATGCGCTGAAGCGAGAGATGGGAGTGTCATTAGAGATCAAGACGATTGATCAAATGGAAGATACCCTTGGTTGTCGAAAGGCAGATGACAATGGACACTGCATTGGCGTCTCCGAAGTAAAGAAGAAATTTTCGTTCACGAGGCGACCACAGGATAAAGGCAACAATACATCTCTGTTTACACCGATAGTCCAAGGTACAATATCAGCATTTCCAATCCCCGACGCTACTGATAAAAGTAAAGTCATTGAAAAGGTCCTTAAAGTCACTTACATTAAGTTAGCAATCGATGAAACACTACTGGATGCCGTGGCGGACAATTCCAATTTGCTAGAAGAAAAAGCAAGAGCGATTGAACAATTCGGGGAAATTCCCGTTAAGTACTATATAAAAAGTAAGCATGATAAATGTGGAAATCTCATTTTAGACTGTGCGTTTCCACAGTACTCAACTGTCGACCAAAGCTATACACCAG
>JAHZIZ010000137.1 GCA_022601215.1 Bacteroidota bacterium | reverse complement strand
CTTCTTCCTATTTTTGAATAAGAAGAAACTCATTAATTCATGAAATCGAATCCTTTCCTTCTCCTACTTTTTCTTTTTATTTGTGTTCATCTGTCCGCCAAGCAAAGCCTTACCATAGCGTGGGACACCTCCCTATCTATGAAAGACCGAAACATTGTGGCAGAATTAGATTTCCTATCTAGTTATTTCATAAAATACCCTGAGACGGCTGTCACTGTGTTACATTTTAACAGCAGAAATGTAGTACACAAAAAGTTCGAAGTAAAGCAAGGTAATTGGAGCGCTATTAAAGCTGATTTAAAGAAAGTATCTTATGATGGTGCCACTGCCTATGATAAACTATCTACAGCACTAGGAAAAGGTACTATCTTTATTTTTACAGATGGGAAAGAATCCATTCTCCGAGATGTGAAATCACTCGGAGAGAAGCCGTATCTCATAAATAGCCTTAAAAATTGTGATCTTGCCAACTTACAATTTCTCGCCTTATCCAACAAAGGTCGCTTTATCAATCTAAACAATCATGACAGTAAAGTGTATAAAAAAACGCTAACTCCCAACTATACTGGAAACATCTTTTCTCCGCTTGTTGCTTTAAAGAATCTTACAATATCCATAAAGGATTCTAAAACTAAAGTCAAAGTTAAGACAGATGGTACGTATAGTATTACAGGAAATCCAGGAGACGAACTAGTTGTAACGGCTTTTGGGGAAACCCTAGCTACTGAGATCCTTGGAGAAAATAGAATTTTAAATCTTTGGATTGCGGAAGAAGCTGAACAGTTGGACGAAGTCTACCTTAAGAAAAAAAGAGAAGTGGCGGAAAGTGAAAAGGCAATAGAGACTGGACTTGGAACCGCTAGTAAAAGGAGCTTAGGATATGCAACAAGTTCGTTAGACGAAGAACAAATAAAGGGATATTTCACCTTAGCAGATGCTCTTAGAGGGCAATTTGCAGGGGTAAATGTTGGAGAAGATTTGGGTAATGTACAAATGACAGGAAGGCTAACCTCTAATCTTGGAACCCAAAATGCACTAGTGGTAATTGATGGTGCCCCTATGGCCTTAGACACACGTGTAGAAGGTATCGTTACTCCTCGTAATGTTGCGTCCATTATTGTTCTAAAAGGCATGGCAGCTGCATCTCTTTATGGAACCGAGGGAAGAAATGGGGTAATTTTAATTACTACAAAAGCTCGTGCTGCAAGTGTCGATTCCTATGGAAACAAAATAGAACCTAAAAATTTATACCAAGGAGAAGAATTAGTACCCGCAAAATCTGAAATACCTAATTACATTAAAGAACTTCAAGGGAAATTAAACCTTTCAGAACGTTATGAATTCTATTTGAAACAGCGTGAGAGTTACTGGTCTCATCCCATGTATTTTTCTGATATGTATGAGTATTTCAGTAATATGAACATTGGTCTCGGGCAACAAATAGCGTACAATGTATTAGAACGAGATAGTTCACTTGATGCGTTAAGAGCTTTGTTGCTTACATCTTATAAAGTAGGGCATTATCAATTAGCGCTTGATATTGCATATACCCTTCTTACAAAATACCCGCAACAAACACAGTCGTACTTAGACTTGGCAATGGCTCATAAAGCTATGAATAATCATCAGGAAGCATTAAATCGATTGCTCGCTATAGAAAATGGAACTGCAAATTCTAGTCTAAATTTTAGCGAGTTAACTACCATTGCCGATAATGAAATTAGAAATTTAATTGCCGATCATTATGAGGAATTAGACCTCAGTAATACCTCGGAAAAACACATGAAAAAGAAAAGCCTCAAGGCCCGTATAGTAATTGATTGGAGTAACCGAGATGCGGAGTTTGTGCTTACATTTATCAATCCTGATAAACGATATTCCCGTTGGATACATTCCATGGCAAATCCAGAACTTATAGAAAAAGAAGTGATGTATGGTTTTTCTCAAAAGGAATTTGAAATAGATGGAGGCGTCTTAGGAGAATGGGTGTTCAATGTGAATTATTTAGGTAATAAAATTGAAAATAGTAAAGCCCCTACGCTACTTAAGTGTACTATTCAGCACAACTATGGTACACCCCAAGAACGCACCGAACAAAAAGTGATTAAGCTCTACCAAGAGGGCAGTAACGAACAGTTAGTTCAGTTAATAACCAAATAATGAGCTAGCCTATATACTCCAATGGCGCGTTGACAAGAAAATACCCGACAATCGGTATATATTCATCTTTCTTTTTATTTTAGATTGGGCCTGTTACTCAGTAAAAAGGGAAACGTAACCATCACTGGCCTCTAGAAATAATGAAAGTAATATTTTGTCCTAATTGTAATTATCGAATGAGGATTCCGGATACCAAGCATATCCGATTCACTTGTTCTGCCTGTGACCGAAATTATGAGTATAACAATGGAGAAAGAATCCGAAGAAAATATTGGATTCCTATTGCCTCCGTACTACTCATATTCACTGGTCTAATTGCCAATGAGCTCTATCCTATTACTTATCTATTAGGCATATCGAGTTTTTTTTGGTGGTTATTTAAACGCTCTCGAAATAAGATTAAAAACCTAATTTCAAATCTAGCGTCGCCCACAGCACTCGGTTTGGCAATTGTATTTATTATGCAGCTCATGGTCAACTTTATCAATAAACCCAAAGGTTTAGAAGTACCCAATTGGCTCTTACAGTTGGACAAAGGGCTAATATGGATCCGTCAATATTTGACGTACCTATCGGAAATAGGTTTAGGTAGTTATCTCCTAATTATTATTGCATTACTCATTGTGGCTATAAAAAAACCGAATTGGAAACCGATCTCCAAACTAAAAGCTCTGGAAGGACGAATAGGAAAAGGGACATTTATCATCATTGTAGTGACAAGTTTTTCATTTTTTGCGCCTACGACTTGTGAAAAACTACTAGAACAATCCTATTTTAACTTTTATCAAGTTCAGTATCGAGAACAGTTAAAACAGGAACGAATTTCCCTGATAGCAAAGGCCTTACAAGAACATTTAGAGTTGGAAAAATGGAAACCTTACCAAAGTCGTAAAACCAGTCTTACAACTAGTTTTCAAAGCTTGGACAAAGAAGAACTTATAGATACCATTACGATAGAAAAGGATGTAAATAAGGTAATGAGAATGATTGGAATGAGAAGTATCGTTACACGAGACCCAATTACGTTAAGGAAGAGGTATGCATCAGATGCTGCTGCCAAAGATGCTTGGAATCGAGAATTTAAAAGATGGAATAGAAACAAGAAAAAGTCCTCCAATGAAACTAAAAGTAACCCAAGAGTTGTAACGGATGCTCAAATCAATAAAACAAAAAAAGCGACCATACTGGCCAATGAGGCCCAGCAGGGGGTGAAATCAGCCTATTTAAAGTTTGTGGGAGCAATTAGCCCAACAATTAGCCCTCTTTTAAACAACTACTTGGATGAAGCCATTAGTACTATTGCTGAATACTTATATGACACATCTAATGTAAATAGCTTAGTAGAAGACCTTTTCAATAATTCAGGAAAAACTGGCAGATTGGTGGCCTTTTCAAAAATATTCAGTTGGAAAACCAAGATTGACCATGATATTGCGAAAGCAGAAAAACAAAGGCAACTTAAAGTAGATAGACAACAGGCCGTCGAAGAGCAGAAACTAATCAAGGAAAACAGAGCATTGCAAATTGAATTGGAGAGGCAAGTCGCTACTTTGGATATTAACCGTACCCTTGAGAATTGGGACGAACTAAAGTCTAATTTGGAAATTGAACAGATACAACAACTAACTAAAAACGAAGCTAGTAATTTAGTAAAAGAGGTCATTACTAAAAATATGCTTTCGGCGATAAATGCTAAATCTGATAAAATGAATCTAAGTACTCAAAATCGATATCTCAAGGAAACACTAGCAGTTGCTAACAACTCATTTAGCCTAATGGGATTCTTGAATACTTTATACGGTCCTATTGGAGCCTGTTCGCGTTGCGGTTTCCCTGAAATTCCAGGAACTCCTTGTATCGCTAGATAGAATTATTTTGAATAGTATATAACTTAGTCACAATAATTCCCCTATTGCCAACTGATCTAGCACGCATTAACTCTTCTTTTTCTTTAAACTCCAAATTAAAAGGAGGCGCTTCTAGGTCAACACCGCTTTGTTTTTTAAGTCGGATGCCCTGCCCAGAAATAATATCTTTATTAGGTGCAAATTCCCCTTCTGGGATGTGTTCCGTTAGGATGACATATTGGTATTGAGAGAGCTTATTCACAATTGCTTGTACTTCGGCATTGGATAGATGCTGAAGCACCTGTCTTAGGATAGCGCAATCACCTTTTGGTAATTCATCTTCTGCTAAATTGAGGCAATGAAATTCAAGGTTTTTCTCTTGGAAGAGTTCTTGATTATGAGCCATTAGATTAGCCACAATATCCACTCCTATATATCGTTTTGCATAGGGAGCTAATTGTTTTCCAACATTAAAATCTCCACAACCCAAATCACAAACTATTGGCGGATTCTTCAGCGTTTTAAAGAATGAAATAACCACATCAATATAGGGGTTAACAAGTGACATATCATGAGAGCCCATACCGGAAAAAAAATCACCTTCTTCCCCACCCCAAAGATTCTTAGCATATATCTGCTCCATAGCTGCCTTGGTAGGCCATGGTTTTTTTATGCTAGATGTTTCTTTTTTCATATACGGATTTTGACTTCATGAAGTTGTGCATAAAGATAGAATTAATTGAAAAGATCATTACAATTAATCTCTCTTGTCCTCTTGTTCGGTGTTATCGTGATTCCAAATTGATGTTGTATCTTTTTCACTAATTACACTTCCCATACCAATCATAAAGGCAGTAATAATGAGTACTAGTTTTCTTTTAATCCAATGAAATGGGCGTCTGGATTTCTCCAAACCTTTTTTAGTCGTTTGTTTATACATAATGGTACTAATAAATGATGAGACATTTGTTGTATCAATGAATGCGCTCATAGGCATTCTAGCATAGACTAAATACAAGTCCTATGCGATGTATAAACTGGAAAAGGGTGTACGATGAGTACTTACTTTAGGTAAGAAAGCCTGTAGTAGTTTATCCAAATAAATAGCCTTAAATAGGTCTATTTGGTTTTTAAAAGTAGTAATAGTTTGAGCGCTGTGAAGCTTCTTAGGACTTACAAAGCGTACAAAGATGCTCCAAAGAGCACGAAAGTCAAGACTTTTTGTCCCGTACACATACAAATTTGAAGTGGTATGGTGCGTCTCACTCCTTCTTGTAACTTCAGAAAAAAGAGGGGTCAGGCCTAGACTTTTGACAGTTTTCTCAAAAGTCTAGGCCTGACCCCCGAACTTATTTAACAAGAGAAAGAATTGTTCATACAGCTAAATT
>JAHZIZ010000136.1 GCA_022601215.1 Bacteroidota bacterium | reverse complement strand
CCATCGCTACCTGCAAGAAGAGTAAAATCATTTGCAACTGTCCAGTTGTTATTTGCACTACATCCTCTTCCATTTTCAAAAGCATTACTTGGATTACTCTCATCACAAGCAACACCACCTCCCATAGGAGTGCAGTCTACAACATAGGTGTATACCCCATCTTGTCCTGGTGCAGGAATAGTCCATCCTGTTCCATCGTTAAACGCTAAGTCCGCTCCAATAGCACTTGCCGTACTATCTTCCCAGAATGCATTAGCTCCATCTGATGTAGTTACCTGAATCGCTACCCAATATTGAGTATCCATGGCTGCATCTCCAGCTAAAGCAACTGGTGTAAGATCCATAGTTACAGCAGAAATATCAAGACCGAAGTTACTACCTACAACTACTTGAGAAGTTGGTACTACAGCTAATTGCTGATCGATCATAGTTCCTGGCAATCCACCAGCATCATCGTAAATTGTTACATCAACTGTTGTAGCAGTAGCTCCAACAGACATAAAGATGTTTGGTACAATAGAAGTCAACATTCCATCACTTCCTGCAAGTAACGTAAAGTCATTCGCAGCAGTCCAGTTATTGTTAACACTACATCCTCTTCCGTTTTCGAAAGCATTACTTGGGTTACTTTCGTCACAAGCAACACCGCCTCCCATAGGAGTACAGTCTACTACGAAAGTATACACACCGTCTTGTCCTGGTCCAGGAATAATCCATCCAGTACCATCGTTAAATGCTAAGTCTGCTCCTACAGCTGTTGCTGTACTATCTTCCCAAAATGCATTCGCACCATCTGAAGTTGTTACTTGAATAGCTACCCAGTAGTTCGTATCCATTGCAGCATCTCCAGCCAACGCAACTGGCGTTAAATCTAAAGTTACAGCAGAGATATCAAGACCAAAGTTACTACCTACTACCACAGAAGAAGAAGGCACTAAACCTAATTCCTGAGCAACCATAGTTCCTGGTAATCCAGCAGCATCTTCATAAATTGTTACATCTACAGCTGTAGCTGAAGCTCCAACAGACATGAAAATATTTGGAACAATAGACGTTAACATAGCATCGTTTCCAGCAGTAACGATAAGATCGTTGGCAGCTGTCCAGTTATTGTTAACACTACATCCTCTTCCATTCTCAAATGCATTACTAGCATTTTCACCATTACAAGGAACAAAACTACTATCTGTAGTGTTCGGAGAAATCACTTTTTGATTTCCTGTAAAAATTGGATTACTAGAAACATTCGCAATCACTCCAAGGTTTGAAGGTGATTGATTGAAATTTGCAGCTTGCTCAGCTGTTAATTGATTTGCATAGGTAGGATTACTTTCTGAAGAATTAGCCTTCAAATTAGATACCTCTTCATCAAAAGAAGCTAACTGCTCCTGAGACAACCTATTTGCAAAAACCGGATTGTTTCCCGGAGAAAGCACTGAAAGCTTAGACACTTCTTCGTTAAAAGCGGCCTTTTGCTCTTGAGTTAATTGGTTAATGTAGGTTGGGTTGTTTTCTCCCATAGTAGCAGCACTTGCAAAAGCACTCGAAACAGCTTTGGCTGTTCTTGCTGCTTGATCGATTTTAGCTTGCTTAGCTTTGTTAACTTCCTCGACGGGTAGATCGGAAAAGTTTTGACCAAAGCTAACTGCGCAAACTAACATCGCAATCAGTAAAGTAAATTTTTTCATAATTTAAAATTAAATGAATAATAGATTAGTTAATAAGCCTAAAAATATCCAAAAAAAAGGTAATAACAAAACTATTTCGACAACTGGACACCATAAACGATTAAGGTCGCATTTTACCGATTAAAAACAAACAAAAAAGGCCGCTCTAAAGAGCAGCCTTTCTTACATATTAAAATTTGTTCTTATTCTTTCATAAAAGTTTCCATTACATCGTTACTCACTCCTACATTGGAAAAGCCTCCATCATTGTATAAATTTTGAAGTGTCACTCGCTTCGTAAGATCACTAAATAAAGAAACCGTGTAGTTGGCACAATCTATTGCCGTCGCATTTCCTAAAGGAGACATTTTTTCCGCATACGCGATAAAACCATCAAATCCTTTTACTCCTTGACCTGCAGTAGTAGGTGTTGGAGATTGAGAAATAGTGTTTACACGTACTTTCTTATCTTTTCCGAAGAAATACCCAAAACTTCGGGCTATTGATTCTAAATAGGCTTTGTTGTCTGCCATATCATTATAATCAGGAAATACACGCTGGGCCGCCATATAAGTTAAGGCGACTATGCTTCCCCATTCATTCATTGCATCTTTTTGATACAAAACCTGCATGGTTTTATGAAAAGACAAAGCCGAAACATCCCAGCCTTTCTCCGTCCAATCATATTTCTGATCTGTATACTTTCTTCCTTTTCGCACATTGACAGACATTCCAATAGAATGAAGTACAAAATCCAGCTTGCCGCCTAAGATTTCCATTGCCTTTTCCACTAAATTTTCCAAGTCTTCAATACTTGTGGCGTCAGCAGGAATAATTTGTGAGCCTGTTTTTTCTGCAAGATTATTAATCTGCCCCATACGCATTGCAATAGGTGCATTGGTCAACACAATTTGAGCGCCCTCTTCATGACAACGTTCTGCCGTTTTCCAGGCAATAGAATTTTCATCTAAAGCTCCAAAAATGATTCCGCGTTTTCCCTTTAATAAGTTATATGACATGGTTAATTGGTTTTATTTTTTCTGAATTACTTTGAGGTTATTTTTCGACGTAAAGATACATTTAATTCAATAACTGTTTAGCATGTGCAATGGCAGATTCACTTAATGAGCTTCCCCCGATCATCTGAGCTATTTCAATTACCCGTTCTTCGGTCGAGAGTTCTTTTATTTGGGTAGTTGTCACCTCATTTTCTTCTTTCTTGAAGACGCGTTTGTGGAAATCACCTTTAGCCGCAATTTGCGGTAAATGTGTGATACTGACAACTTGCATTCGCGTACTCATTATACTCATGATTTCGGCCATCTTATGCGCTATCTCACCCGAGACACCAGTATCGATTTCATCAAACACCAAAGTGGCTAAGTTCTTATATCGAGTTAATATCGCTTTTACTGCCAACATAATTCTACTCATCTCACCACCTGAAGCAACTTTCTGGAGGGGCCCCAATGTTGTACCTTGATTGGCTGTAAACAACCATTGTAAGCTTGCATTTCCATGAGGCTTAAAATCTTCCGTCTCATCTAATTTAAATTGAAACTGTGCAAAGGGTAATCCAAGATCTTTTAGTAAAGTTTCTAATTTTTGTTTTAACATTTCAAAAACCCCTCTTCTTTTATCATTGAGATGTAATGCTCTTTCCAATGTAACCGTTCTAACTGCTACCAATTTATCTTGTAGGTCTTCAATTTTTGAATCAATCTGCGTGGATGAAGCTACCTTCTCACCTAAATTCTCCTCAATGTCTATCAATTCCTTTACGGTTGCTACGGTGTGCTTCTGTTGCAATTTATATAAGATCTGTAACTTGTCATTCACCGCAAACAACTTTTCAGGATCTGCCTCTAGTTGCTCAGAAGCCATTTCCGTCTCACCAACAATATCTTCTAATTCAATGACAACACTATTTAATCTCTTCCAAAGGCTCTCATATTGTACCGAAAAATTAGCAATCTCTCCAAGGTTACTTCGAGCTTCACTCAACCTAGTAATACCGCCCATTTCATCATTTGACAGCATGGTCAATGTCTTTGCCAAGGCTTCCTGAATCGTTTCGGTGTTATTCAACTTCTCATAAGACTCTTCTAATGCTAATTGATCTAATGACGCGAGATTTGCTTCAGCCAGTTCTTGGTAGAGAAAACTGTGATAATCTAACTCCTTAACAGCTTGATCTTTTTCAGCGATAAGTGCTGTTAAGTCTTTTTTCAAACTTCTATACTCCCGTAAACTCTTCGCATAATCTTTTAGCAAATCATCATTCTGTGCCAGAGCATCAATTATCTGAAACTGATACGCTTCAGTTCCTAATGTTTGGGTATCATGCTGGCTATGGACATCAATAAGATGAACCCCTAAGGCCTGCATCTGATGTAAAGTAACAGGAGTATCATTAACAAAAGCTCTAGACTTACCACTTGGTAAAATCTCTCTTCGCATTATGGTCTGCGCTTCATAATCCAAATCATTTGCCGTAAAAAGTGATTTCAAATTATAATTCGCAATGGAAAAACAGGCTTCTATAACACACTTTTTCGTGGTATCCTTCACCACCTTTACATCCGCTCTGTTACCAACTACCAATCCCAAAGCCCCAAGTAAGATAGATTTTCCAGCTCCTGTCTCTCCTGTAATAATAGTAAGGCCCGTATCAAAATCGACACGAATATCTTCTATTAAGGCATAATTTTTTATGGAAAGAGATGTAATCAACGGATTGGTGTATGGTATAAAAAAACTCCCTCTAAAGTAAGGGAGTTTTATAATTCCTGCAAGTGGTATTCTATAATTTTATGTTACCCCAATTACTTCTGCGTGTGGGTGCAATTCTATTTAAATTATTGACTAAAGTATTAATATCTACTCTAGGTCCTCCACTAAAGATTTTTTCAATTTCGTCACTTTTTGCATCAAAAAAAGTTCGCAACAAATAAGAGTTTGGTCTTCGGTCGTTTACATTTTTCAAATTAGAGATGGATTCGATAATTTTATTCTTTGCTTCTATTTGATTGCTTTCCATGACATCCATTCCCAAACGATGATATACATACATAGCATCATGGAATTCTTGATATACATTCGAGATTAACGCATCATTATGGCGAAAGCGTGATTGTGTTCCGTCGGTTGTTTTCCATCCAATAAAATTACTAGACGCTGCGGTATTAACAATTTGTTTAGCAATATCAAAATATTCTTTTCCGCCGTTTAACTCAAAGCTATCAGCATCCAACCCGATAAGTGTATAAATGTGATATGCCAACACAGAAACTAAATTAGAGTCGAAGGTGTTTATGTTAAACACCAAGGGTTGAAACTCGCTATACTCGAATGAAAATTGTTTGTCATTATAGTTATAAATCGGTGAATCGTACACGGACCCATAAATTGGACGAGAAGCCTGAACTTGCAACGTTCCTCCAAAATTGGTCGATTCGAAAGAGGTAAGAACCAAAGTGAAGTTGCAATCAATTCGCTCCTGATTTTTATATTCTCTATTGGTCCATGTGGTATTATTTATAAGTTCCGTAAGCTGTTGCTCTAGGGTACGAAAAACCTGAGCGTTTGGCTGCCCAGTTTGTTGAGCGTCTATGGTAATGGTTGCATTCAGTTCTTGCGAATTCATCGCTACTGAAGAGAATAATAAGGCAACTAAAAATAATAATTTACGCATTGAGTTCTTTTATAATGTGTTCTATAATGTCTTTTGCAACGTCTGCTTTACTCTTAACTTGAAAAGGGATTACTTTATTGTCACGAGTAATAAATGTGACTTTGTTTGTATCAGTGCCAAAACCAGCACCTTTGTCATTAAGCGAATTTAATACAATTAAATCTAAATTCTTTTTCAGCAGTTTTGTTTTTGCATTTTCAAGCTCATTTTCTGTCTCTAAAGCAAAGCCTACTAGAAAGTGTTCCTTCTTTTGCGATCCAAGAGAAGCTAATATATCTTCCGTTTTCTCTAACGCAATAACAAGCTCCCCTGTTTTTTTCTTAATCTTTTGCTTCGCAACTTCAGCCGGGCGATAGTCT
>JAHZIZ010000135.1 GCA_022601215.1 Bacteroidota bacterium | reverse complement strand
GGGGCAGTAACAATAATAATGTGAAGATGGAAATTAACTACACCGTCAAACTTCCTATAAGCAATAGTGTAGATCTCAATAATGATTATGGAGCTATTAACATCAACAAACTAAAGGGGAATTGTAAAATAAATTGCGATTACGGACAATTAAACATAGGAGACTTATTAGCAGAAAACAATTACCTGAGTTTCGATTACAGCAAAAACTCAACTATTGCCTATATGAAAAGTGGCAAAATTAATGCAGATTACTCTGGATTTACGTTAGAAAAAGTGGATCGTTTAGAGCTCAATGCAGATTATACAAAATCTGAAGTACTCAATGCCAAAAGCATTAATTACAGAAATGCCTATGGACGACTGGCTATTGGTCAAGTAACAGACATTGTAGGACGAGGAGACTATATTCCTTTAAAGGTAAAAGAGCTAAAAGGCGATTTAAATGTAGATTCAGATTACGGATCCGTAACCATTGAAAGAATTACTAGTTCGGGAGGTGATGTGACCATACGTTCCGACTATGCTGGAATAAAAGTAGGGTATGATAGTGATTATCATTTTGATTTCTTTGTAGACCTATCCTATGCTGGGCTTAGCGGGAAAGATGATTTAGAGGTAACGAATTCTTCAAAAGACTATACTAGCAAGTCCTACAGTGGATACCATGGAAGCAAAAACTCTGGAAATACAGTGAATATCAACTCGGATTATGGAGGTGTTTCACTTAACAAACAATTTTAAACAAACAAAAAACAATTCTATGAAATCAATCATCAAACTAACATTCGCAACCGCATTGCTACTTGGTAGCATCGCAGAAAGTCATGCCCAATGGGGAAATAAAAAAGTAGTTGGTAATGGTAATATTACCACAAGAACTGTAAATACTGGAAACTACGACGCTATTAAAGGGGTTGGCTCAATGGATATTCATCTAGAAAAAGGTAGCGAAGGCACTATCACGGTTAAGACAGACGACAATCTCCAAGAGTACATTATCGTAGAAGTAAAGGACAATTCATTAATTGTTAGAACCAAAAAGAACATGTACTTGAAGACTAAAAAGGGGATCCATGTTACGGTACCTTTCAACGACATCTCCAAAGTATCTTTAACAGGTTCTGGTGATGTAGATAGTAAAGATACTATTAGAGCCACTTCCATGGACGTTAGCCTCACTGGATCTGGAGATATTGTATTGGATATAGATAGTTCCAACTTAGAGTCTACAGTAACTGGGTCTGGCGACATTGAATTATCGGGAAGCACAGAAAACTTAGAGGTAACAGTAACAGGAAGTGGCGATTTCTCAGGAGCCAATTTGTTATCTAACAATACCGAAGTTAGGGTATCAGGATCAGGAGATGCTTCTGTGTACGCCAAAGAGAGTTTAAAAGCTCGTGTGAGTGGCTCTGGTGACATTGACTATCGAGGAAATCCAGATCGTAAGGACACCAAGGTATCTGGATCCGGAGACATTTCCTCTTATTAATTAAACAACTTGCTATGAAAAGAAAAAGCCGCTCTATAGCGGCTTTTTTCTTATATAAATTGTTTAGTATCCCTTATTGAACAGTGATAACAAAGGTACCATTGGTCACTTCGTAAATCGTTGGGTCTACGCCACCTCCATCTACTGCAGTAAATGAGAAGTTACCTTCTAATACACCACTACTAATTTCATAACTTGTAATATTTAGTGTTCCCGGATTAGAACTAAAGATCAATCCCGATCCAATCTCTGGAGTATAAATACCCACCTTTTCATCGCCGGTAACAAACTCTGGCGACATCTCATACGAACCTACTGCAATTCCTTTAGGGAATTTAAGGGTCATACTTCGGTTATCTGTTTCGTTGGTTGCCGTTATTACAATATGGTCAATTTCATCCGAATAAAACTCTTCAGTCACCTCGAGCAATGTTGATTCGAACATTACCTCGTCTAAATCAGCCGTAAACATGTTCTCAACTCCAGTACTATCTGGAATAAAATCAACATTAAATTCACCCTCTGTAATACTAAACACTTCTGGTGCAGGATCTTCAAAAGGATTTGAAGCTTCAAAATTAAAAGTAGCCGCTAATTTTCCTGTTATCTCACTATACTCTGTAATTGTGATCGATCCTGACTCTGATGTTTGATTTTCACCACCTTGCCCATCGTTATAAATAGCGATAAGGTTTGATCCATCTGAAATAGGTACGGTAAAGTCGTGTGTTCCAATTCCTAGATTTTTAGGGATGTCAATACGCATAGTAGCATTATTAGCTTGAGTTGCAACGACACTTAACATATCTACCGCTCCTACCGTATATTGATTAACCACCAATTCCATGTCTTCAAATTCAACCCCCTCAAATAAAGCAAAGAAGCTATCTTCTGGATCTGTCGGATCTGGATCTGGATCTGGATCATCTCCACCGCCTCCGCCTGTATCATCTACTTCGAAAGGAATGGTATTAAAACTCCCAGCAGAAATAGCAGAAGATTCATATAGCGGATTTCCTTGTCCGTCTAATACTGGATTACCACTTGCGTCAGTCTGCTCACGAACTCCCAGGAAACTAAAAGTTCCTGTTACGGTCTGTGCCTCTTGATCAAATTCCGTAATCGTCATTTCTCCGGTACCTCCATTTACTCCTTCAGAATAGTAAAAATCTCCGTTAGTAGGAAAATACGTCCCACTGTTTACTGTTGCCGGGGTTGCCGTCAAACTAAAGGTGCCGGCTTCTGGATTTGCCACGGTTAGTAACACGACCTCTCCATTGCTTTTTATACCCCTTATAGAAATAACATTGGCTGTAGGAGCATAAGTAGCTCCCACTATATCTGCAGTAAAAGAGGCTCCTGCAACGGTTGCAATAAACTGCCCCTCTTCTGCTGGATTTTCTTCTTCAGCAGTAACAAATTGTCCTTCTAATGGTTCATTGTCACAAGCGGTGAAATTAAATGCAACTAGGGCAACCAGCATCCAATTTAATAGTAAAGTCTTTTTCATCTGTCTGTAGTATTTGAGAAATGGGTACATGGAATGCCTACAGAACACCTTTCGGTTTGTTTTTTTATGAGTAGTAGGCATTTCATAAGTATGTAGTTTGCTTAGGTAATAAACGCAAACATAAAGAAAAATTGTCTAATTACTTTTATTTCTTGGCACTCTAAGCAGTAAAAACACCCCCGCTGCAAAGAAAATTATGAGAAATAAGATAGAATTACGCATGCTACCCGTAACTTGATCGATAAATCCATAGATTCCCATACCAAAAACAATCCCAATCTTTTCGGCTACATCATAAAAACTAAAATAACTAGTGGTATCATTTGTTTCGGGTAAAAACTTGGAATAAGTCGATCTGGATAGGGATTGTATACCCCCCATTACAAGTCCTACAATTCCTGCAGTAATGTAAAATTCCATGGGGCTTTCTATAAAAAAGGCTATCGCGCAAATGGCCACCCATATTAAATTGATTACCACCAAGGTTGGTATATTTCCAAATTTTTCAGAAGAACGTGATGTAAAATAGGCGCCACCTACTGCGACCAATTGAATAATTAAAATACTCGAGATAAGCCCTATGGTCTTTTCACTATCTCCACCCCAGGCAAGTTCTTGTTCTCCAAAGTATGTGGCTACCAGCATCACAGTCTGTACTGCCATGCTATACACGAAAAATGCCAATAAATACCGTTTTAGTTTTTTGTTCTCAGAAAGCGAATGATACACACTTTTCAATTCCTTAAATCCATTAAGGAAAAGTGCACGATGGACTTTTTGAGTTTCTCCAATACCTTTTGGTAAATACTTAAACGAATACTGGGCAAAAACAACCCACCAAACACCAACGGTTATAAATGAAACCTTCATGGCTTGAATCTCTCCCTCTTCCCCAAAACCAAAAACATTAGGGAACAATACCATAGCTAAATTAAACAACAACAATATTACACTTCCAATATACCCTAAAGAATACCCTTTCGCACTTATTCGATCTTGTTGTTCAACAAAAGCAATATCGGGTAAATAAGAATTGTAAAACACCAAGCTACCCCAAAAACCAACCAATCCAAGCAAGTAACAAAGTAAGCTAAGGTAGATATGATCTAAATTGAAGTAGTATAATCCAATACAGGCTGCAGCACCCATATAGCAAAAGAACTTCATAAAATTCTTTTTGTTTCCTACGTAATCTGCAATCCCAGAAAGGATAGGCGATATAAAAGAAACGATGAGAAAAGCTATCGCTGTAGTATAGCTTATAAGAGGAGTGCTTCTAATAGCGCCTCCAAACACTTCTACTGTCTCGACTCCTTCAATTTTAAATAAGGCAGAATAGAATATTGGAAAGATGGCCGAAGCAATCACAAGACTATACACGGAGTTAGCCCAATCATAAAAGGCCCAAGCGTGTAACAGTTTTTTACTTCCTTTAGGTAATGCGTTTCCCATATGCGTATAAAAAAGGCTGCCTTTCAGCAGCCTTATATATTGTATTAGTTTATTTCTTAAAGGTGGTAACTCCGTACTTTTTGGCCTCTGCCTTTGCTTCAGGTGCCCATTGAGTAATATTATTAATACGAGTTTCACTGGAAGGGTGTGTACTTAAGAATTCTGGAGGTGCTTGCCCGCCTGAGTTTTCTTTCATACGTCTCCATAGATCGGCAGCTTCAATAGGATCATATCCCGCTATTGCCATTAAAGTAAGCCCAATTCTATCCGCTTCACTTTCATGATTTCGACTAAATGGCAACATGACACCTACGGTACTTCCAATACCATACGCTTGATTAAATATTTGCTGGTTCTTAGGATCCTTGCTAAGCGCTACATTCCCTGCAACAGCTCCTATAGCTTGTAACTGTCCCGCACTCATTCGCTGTTGTCCATGATTGGCCAATGCATGGGCTACTTCATGTCCCATTATGGCAGCCACACCTGCTTCTCCATCTGCGATAGGTAATATTCCAGTATAGAAAACAATCTTTCCTCCTGGCATACACCAAGCATTTACCGTTGGGTCATCGACCAAATTATATTCCCAAGCATAATTCTGCAAATATCCGGCATAACCATTAGCAGTTAGCCATCGCTCAGCTGCGACTGAAATTTTCTGTCCTATATTAGTAATCATTTGAGCTTCTGATCCACTGGTTACGACATTATTTTCAGCTAAAAACTGGTCATATTGTTGAAATGCCATTGGAAACAATTGTGAATTTGGCACCAATGCCAATGTTTTTTTACCCGTAAAAGGATTAGTACTACAACCCACTACAAGAGCAAAAACTCCGAGAAGCGCTATAGATTTTTTAAATTTCATCATGATGGTATTATTATTTTAATTGTTTAAATATAGCTATATATTTTAACTTGTTAAGACAATTTTTCTTTGCAAAAGCTATACCAAATATAAAAAATGGAACGACTTTTGTTATTCTAATCACATCTTAAAAAACTTATTATGAAAAAAATATTCTTCCTTTTTACAATGACTACGGCCTTATTCTTAACTTCTTGTGAAGGGGACCCAGGACCTCCAGGAGAACCAGGGGTAAATATCTTAGGTCAAGTCTTTGAAACTAATGTAAACTTCCAATACAATCCGGCAAACAACATCTATGAAGCCCCAATTATTGGTATTCCTAGCAATATTGAGGTGTTTGAAAGTGATGTTATCCTAGTGTATAGACTGGATGGACAAGTGACCGTTGGAGGCCAAGCAACTGATGTTTGGAGCCCCATTCCTCAGAATTTTTTCTTGAGCGATGGTTTGATCATTCAATATGTATTTAATCACACCTTTGTAGATGTTGAGCTCATTATCGATGGTAATCTAAATGGAGATGAATTAGGAAGTGATTTCACTAATAATCAAGTATTTCGAATTGCTGTGGTGCCTTCCGAGTTTGGAGATGCTGGACTTACAATGGACGACCTAGAGCGCATGGATAATGTAGAATTTCTTGGGAATTAAACGATTTGTAATGACGTTAAAGTCATAACGACTCATTAGCCACGAACACCTTATTATAGTTGTGTGTTCGTGGCTTTTATATTATCTTCAATTTGAAAATTTTATCATGAAAAAACTAACACTATTGCTCATTACCGCTGTCTTATTTAGTTGTAATTCGTCCGCACAGGATAAAAAAGATGACAAGGTATTCCCCTTAACTAAGACCGAAGCCGAATGGAAAGAACAGCTCACAAATGAGCAATATCGTATTCTTCGTGAGGCAGGTACAGAACGCCCTTTTACCAGTAATTTTAATTACTTTAAAGGAGAAGGCGTTTTTCATTGTGCCGCTTGTAACACTCCATTGTTCGAAACCAAACATAAATTTGATAGCGGTACGGGATGGCCCAGTTTTGATCGTCCAATCGAAGGCAATGTAGCTTATGATGTTGACTATAAATTAGGATACGGGCGAACGGAAGAACACTGTGCTACTTGTGGAGGACACCTAGGTCATGTATTTGAAGATGGCCCAAAAAATACAACGGGGAAAAGACACTGTATCAACGGAGCAGCATTAATCTTTGTAGGTGAAATCGATGAGTAAATATCCAATACATAAAACTGAAGCCGAATGGCTAGCCGAACTAGGAGAAGAACGATATCGTATTCTTCGAAAAAAAGGTACAGAACGCCCATTTACAGGGACTTATAACCTAGCTACGGATAAAGGAACGTATGCCTGTGGTGCTTGCAAGACACCGCTTTTTGAAAGCGATAACAAATTTGACAGTGGCTGTGGATGGCCTTCATTTGATGAATCCATTGAAGGTGCTGTAGAATATGTTCGTGATACTTCACACGGAATGATTCGTACTGAAATTCTTTGTGCAACTTGTGGTAGTCACCTAGGGCATATCTTTAATGATGGACCCACTGCTACAGGTCAGCGCTATTGTGTGAACTCACTATCTGTTGATTTAAATAAAGATTAATTAAACCCTTACCTCTTAATTGCGTCCAAGATGTACAAACAATACAATGCACATCATGAAAAAAGCAACGATACTTATCCTAGTTATTGGTTTTATGTCAACTTCTTGCGCCACTAAAGTGGTGCATACAACACCCGATAAAAATAAAGTTGGGGTTGTATCCCAAGCGCCTAAAAACCATAAAATATTGGTGATAAAGGGCAAGAGATACTATAAATGGAATGGAAAACATTATCGAAAAACCCGCCGAGGGTATGTCGCAGTCACGCTATAGAAAACAATAAAAAAAGCCCTTATCATACGACAAGGGCTTTTTTTTACATTCCGATGTATTAATTAGATCTAATTAATACATCACCATTTAATGTTTTAAAATTTATATCGGAACCTCCGCCATTTATAGTTCCGGACACGCCTCTTTTTCTAGATACTTTATACACACCATCTTTTCGTGTAGTATTTACGTTATTTCCATTTGAAACTTTCACTACTTCAAAATCTGTATACACATTACCATTGTCTGATCGAGCTGAGATTGTTGCCTTCAAACTTTCAGGAAAACTAATATCTACATCTCCGTTTAGACTAGAGAACATCATATTGGTGTTAGCATAAACCTCCTTAAAAGTGACTATAATATCTTGATTTAATGCATCTGCCACAACAGATCCACTAACATCATTCATGGTAATCTTTCCGTTGGTATTACTAACTTCATGTGTTCCTTTAACATGACCCACTACAATATTACCTTTATTAATTGTTTTAAGATCTACTGAAAAATCATAGGGCACTTTAATGACAAAATCAATGACGTCATTTCCAGGTCGAGCTTTCACACGGACTTGATTGTTAATTTCCTCAATACTAAATGACAATGAATTGTCATCAATACGCTCCATACCGTTTCTACCAGACTTATGTGAGCCATGTCGCTTGGAATTTCTCCTACTATTACCACTAGCTTCAACAACCACGTCGTCACTTTGATGGCCTTCTACAGTGATAGAACCATCTATCAAGTGCACAATCAACTTACCCTCATCCCCTGGTTTACTTAACGGAATGGTATAGCTTTCATTTTTCTGCGCTACTGAGCTATAAACACATACAGTCATTATAATAATCGCTAATAACTTCCTCGTAATCAACATATAATATTTCATCATTTTATCCTTTAATGGTAACGTCCCCATTCAGCAAATCAAAATCCATGCGAATCCCACCATTACCTATTTGAAATTCAGTATTCTTATCAATTTTATATTTAGTTCCTCTTTTACCACCTTTCTTATTCAGGTTGGCCCCATTATTTATACTCTTTGTTTCAAAATTGGTGTAAATGTCTCCATTGAGTGTCTTGAAAGAAACATCGGCGTTCAACCCTTTTTGAACCTGCAAGGTAATGTCACCATTTAGCGACTTAAATACAGAATCCTCAGGCGGGTTTTTAGAATAACTAATAGCAATATCACGATTTAAGGCATTTACATAGGTTTTACCGGCTACATGTTCCATGGTAATACCTCCATTGATGTTTTTAACGGTAAGATCCTTCGCGTCAACGTTTTTTACAAAAATATCACCTCTATTAATCGTACTTAATTCCACACTGGTTTGTTTAGGAATCTTTATGGTGTAATCCAATGTGTAATGGTAGTGATTACCTGTCCAAGACCCCTCATGGCTAAACCTCCCTGTATCCACATTAAACTCTGTATACGGCGAATCGAGGTATACATAAATGATATTTCCTTTCGTGGCTGTTTTAACGCCAATCTCAGTTTTACCCTGTTCCAATTGACGTTGGTTATTTCCTTTCACCTTCTTCTTAGCAGAAATTTGCACAGTATCGCCATGATAACCTTCGACATGAATACTTCCCTCTACATTGTACACGACTAACAGGTTATCCTTAGACTTTGAGGCAAAAGATTCGCTTTTCTGAATCGTTTCTGAAAATTCTTGTGCCACACCCATATGGGCCAACAATATGGTAAGGCATAGTGTCAATAATTGATTCTTTTTCATGATTGTTCGTTTTTAAATGATTTGTTTGATTGATTCTTCCAATTTATGCTTTACTGCATCATTGATATCCGGCTTCTGCAGTAAAGTTTCCATGGAATTGATTGATTTCTGTTCTTGAAGCGTCACCATAAGTTCAGCTAAAGCAATTTGTACTAAAGGCGATTCTTGTTGCGTTATAGACATAACCAAACCTTCTCTCACCTTAGGATTTTCAACGTATTTTGATAGCGATGAAACCGCAGCCAATCTCACATTGACATTCGTATCTGTATTTAGCATCTTAAATAATGCCGCTATTACTTTGTCTGTAGCTTCGCTTAGCTTGTTCACCTCACTGAGCGCTTCCAAACGCTTGGAAGCAGATGGTTGATCAGCCAGGGAAATCACAAGTTGAGTTCGGACAGCTTCCGTTTCTTTTTCCGCAGCCTCAATAGCAGTGATCTGTGACGTTTCTATGATAATCTCATCTCCAGAATTGTTCCATTTTTTACCAACCCAAAAACCTATGAATAACACCAGAGCAGCAGCTGCTGCATATGAAATTAAATAAAAAGGCTTAGAAGGTACTACAAAGGAAGATTCAGTTCCATTCGACATAGGTAAGTCTTCAGAAGCGTTCAGCATCTCATAAAACCCTGAATCCATATTGGGGCTAGGATTGGAAGTAACGTTGTCCAAAGCCTCATGTAAAGTGCTCCATTCTTTCCATAAGCTCTTGGCCTCTTTATTAGTATTCACGAATTGTTTCATTTCCATAGCCGTTTCAAGAGGAAGCATCCCGAGCATGTAATCTGGTAACAATTTTTCGAATTCTTTAATATCCATATGTTTAATTTTGGATTGTGAAGTAGACAGTTTTCAACTCTTTCAAGGCTCTATGCGCCTTCATACGGGCGGTATCTTCAGTACAGCCAATGATCGCTCCCACTTCTTTATACTTTAATTCTTTTAATTTACTAAGTACTATTATCTCTCTCTTTTCTACAGATAACTTCTGCAACGCCTTATGTAACAAGGCAATATTTTCTTCCTTCTCTATGGCTACCTCACCTGTATTATTTTCAGAT
>JAHZIZ010000134.1 GCA_022601215.1 Bacteroidota bacterium | reverse complement strand
TTGGGTGAAGAAAGCTATCATTTGGTTACGGCGAATTTGCCTATTGAACACTTTCTTACTGTGTTCATATACACCGTGCACTTGAAAAATGTTTTTTGCTAAATCAATACCAACAGTTGTAGTCTTCATATTGGTCGCCTCATTCTTGTTTGTGGGAACTCTCATTCGCCACTTTGGCACATAAATGCCGTTTTAGTTAGGGGCGACCATTCCATTAGTCTGGACCAAAAACGGACATTAACCGGAATCAGTTACTGCTACTCCATTGATTTATATTTAAAGATTACGCATTCTATTCGGCTAGAAAAATTGATGAATAGTGAGATCAAAATTTATTTGAACAGAACCATGTATCACCAGCCAAAGCTTGATGCATAACCTTTCTCCAGTGATTGACAAACAACGAAGGTGAGTTTGCAATAGACCGCAAATGCATACCAAAATCATCAGGACTATAAGCACACATAAACTCTTTACGCTGGTCTATCAAAATGCTGAGTTCTTCCGCTGCTTGAATGCCATATCGATCAGCTAAATCGAAACTCTTAAAATGCTTCTTTATTCTAGATTTAGCCGTGTCGTCCCAGCACTCAGGTGGTTTAACATAAAATTCTAAGACACATGGGTCACTCTGGATAACTCGCGCAAAAATCCACTGTTCGTTAAAAAAACGATCATTATCTAAGTAAGGATGCAATACTTGTTCTTCGGCAGAAGTCGCATATATATTTCCTTTGCCATCCATATTGCAGTCTCTGCAAGCTGGCACAAGATTAAGAGGAAATACAGAAAATTGCGGATAGTGTGCTTTTGGTAAGAAATGGTCTAGGTTCTTTGGTCGACCGATACCCCCACAAAATGGGCATTTTTCATTTGCGGCAAGAATTAATTGATCATAGATTTTGCGAGCAGACTTTTTCGTTTTATTAACCATGTAATAGTCGTAAAGTTTCACTAATTCACTTTTTATGACTTCTCCTACCACAACCGGGTCTTCATTGCATTCGTGCTTAATAGGTACTATAGAATAGAGTTTGCCATCGCAGCCTTTCCGAAAATATTCATCTGAATTGTCTTTAAATCTATCGCAACACGCTTCTAGGCGTTTCCTTAAGCCATCATCGTTAACAACACCGGAGATACATGTCTTATAAGAGTCCTGCATGCTTACAGAGGGAATGCTTAGTCTTTTCATTGACTAATGCTTCCACAATCTCTTTGCAATATCATTGCCTTTAAAATGGCCTTTCCTTCAAACCCTAACTGATTATTGTATTTAGTCATGATATCGTCATAACTAGCACCTGTTTCAACAGACTGACGTAAAAGCTGATGAAACCCGGACTTAGTAACCTCTAATCCAAATACCTCTCTAGTTAACACCCCAACATTTTCGCCAAAAGTTTCACTTTCTGGTCTACTGCAGTTGATCAAAAGTCCTGAACGTGCGAGCTTCCAGACACAGGACTTGGGAACTTCTTGCAATACAACCGGAGAGTGGGTTGCAATAATCGCAACTCCATTTCTATCGTGAAGTAATTCACTGAGCGCACGGATAAAAGCAGACAACAAGGGTGGATGTAAATGGCTTTCAGGTTCGTCAATTAACACTAAAGTCTTTTCTTCAACAGTGGCAACCAACCTAGTAATCGTAAGTAATACTACAGCATGACCAGAACTCATGCGTTTTATTAAACGCAAAGCTTTTTGCTTTAATTGGCCGCCGGATAGTATTGCCAACTCGCACAGATTCATATCAGCGAAATTTTCATCAGACTCAAGAGAGCGTATTGCCTTTAACCACCGATCTTTTTTTCTAGCTTGACTGAAACCATCCGTAATGCCATCTATAAATTCATTATGTAGATCAGACAATTTTTTTAAACTGTCGATGTCGTCTCTTAATGTGGTTTTCAAACCAATATAAAAATAACAGGTACCAAGTGCCGGATTGGATTGTTCCAAAGGTGGATTAAAAGGATCAAAAGCACTAAATGATACAGAAACTATGCTGCTAAAATATTCATTACTAATTGGCCCTTTGTCCCAACCTTCTTTGTCGAAGAAACATGAACGAGCATTTTCTCTATTCGTAATAGCTTTAATCATCCCATTAAGTAGAGTCGTCTTTCCTACACCGTTTCGACCAATAACTGCATGTATATTGCTACTTGGTTTGGAATCAGCCTCAACTTGAAAATCCAGTTCAATTCCAGCAACCTTTTCTTCCTCTGGTTGCTTATAAGCAAACTTGAAGTTTGTAAGTGGTACACCACCATCCAAAACTCTCTTAAATTGTCCCTTAATCGCAGATAAACTAACACTTCTCAGCAATGAGGTACTAAATACCTCTTCATCATGTGCCGCCTCAAGGTTAGTTGGCTCAAAAACAACATCACGAAGTGCAGTAAGCAGTTCTTGTCTAATTTTATTTGGCAAGCCCGCAACTTTTTGGTAAAACTCCACCTCCATTCCAAGCGAGAAAAAGTTTTCTGGAAGTGAATTAAATCTTTTACCAATAACTTTACAAGTTTTTTTACTTATATCTTGCCCCTTAAAACCTATCTTTACATTACCCAGCTCATGATATTTTCCAGCATCATCATGTAAAGATAGATAGAACGTTGTTACAAAAGAGTAATCGTTCCAATTATCTATATTTAAATAAGCGGTACTATTACCTTCATCAGGAGTACGGTGGTTATTGTCAAAAAGTCTAAATTCCATATCAAAAATATACCTCAACTTAAGCCAATATGTTCAGGATCCTCAGGTTGATAGCCCGTATCAATCAGCCCAGATATCAGCGCATAACGATTGCGTAAGCGCCATTCTCTATCTTCAGCATAAGGACCACCTGACACCATAACTGCTAGTACATGTAGATCA
>JAHZIZ010000133.1 GCA_022601215.1 Bacteroidota bacterium | reverse complement strand
CTGGCTAAAAACACACAAGCGTTAGCTATATCTTCGGGGCTTCCTCCACGCTTTAATGGAATAGCATCTCTCCAAGTTTGAACGGTGGCTTCGTCTAATTTCCCAGTCATTTCTGTTTCTATAAATCCAGGTGCAATGGCATTGCATCTAATATCTCTAGATCCGAGCTCAAGGGCAACAGATTTGGTAAAACCAAGGATGCCTGCTTTTGATGCTGCATAATTGGTTTGACCCGCATTACCTTTCACTCCTACTACCGAACTCATGTTGATAATAGATCCCTTTCGTTGTTTTAGCATTGCACGTTGTACCGCTTTAGTCATATTAAATACCGACTTCAAATTCACCTCGATAACCTTATCGAAATCTTCTTCAGATATACGCATTAGAAGATTATCTTTTGTAATTCCTGCATTGTTAATGAGAATGTCTATACTCCCAAACTCTTTTAATACCTCAGCAGCCAACTCCTGAGATTCTTCAAAACTGGCGGCATTGCTCTTGTAGGCCTTTACCGTTACTCCTTCCTTACTGGCAGCGGCCGCAATAGCCTCTGCTGCTTCGGCAGACGAGTTATACGTAAATGCAACGTTGGCACCATGTTTTGCAAACACTTCTACAATTCCTTTACCAATTCCACGGCTTCCACCAGTAATAATTGCTGTTTTTCCTTCTAATAATTTCATAAGGTTGATTCGTTATAAGCTATATACTAAATTCAAAGATAAAAAAAAGCCCCGCTATAAAAGCAGGGCTGTATTGTTATTATTAACATAAAGTTTATCCTAAAACTTCTGCTACTTTCTTTCCAATTTCGGCAGGAGAATCCACCACATGAATTCCACAGGCTCTCATAATTTTTTTCTTTGCCTGAGCCGTGTCATCACTTCCACCTACAATTGCTCCAGCATGCCCCATAGTTCTTCCTGCAGGTGCAGTTTCTCCAGCTATAAATCCAACCACTGGTTTTTTACTCCCACTGTTCTTATACCATTCGGCTGCATCAGCTTCTAACTGACCTCCAATTTCACCAATCATCACCACAGCTTCTGTATCTTCATCATTAATTAACAACTCAACAGCTTCTTTGGTCGTCGTTCCAATAATAGGGTCTCCTCCAATTCCAATAGCCGTTGTAATTCCCAATCCTTGTTTTACAACTTGATCAGCAGCCTCGTAAGTAAGAGTACCAGACTTAGACACAATCCCAACTTTTCCTTTTTTGAAAACAAACCCTGGCATGATACCAACTTTTGCTTCTTCAGGCGTAATTACACCTGGACAATTAGGTCCTACCAGACGACAGTCCTTATCTTTTATGTAGTCTGCAGCCTTAATCATATCGGCAACTGGAATACCTTCCGTAATCGTAATGATTACTTTAATTCCAGCATTAGCTGCTTCCATAATTGCATCTGCTGCAAATGCCGGCGGCACAAATATAATGGTAGTATCCGCTCCTACCTGTTCAACAGCTTCGGCAACTGTATTAAAAACGGGCTTATCAAGATGTGTTTGTCCTCCTTTACCTGGAGTAACTCCACCTACAACATTGGTCCCGTATTCAATCATTTGACCAGCGTGAAAAGTTCCTTCACTCCCTGTAAAACCTTGAACAATAATTTTTGAATTTTTATTTACTAAAACACTCATGAGTGATTCTTTTTTTAGTTGAATTTAACGATGCGCAAAGGTATGTTTTTATGACGTGTTTCAAAAGGAATTTACACTTTTACCTTGTGATAAGATTCTGCTGTGTCATCATTAATATTAACAGGTTGACTCACGGTGTGTCCGCGAAACATTTTTCCATCTTTTACTTCCCATATTGATATAAAATGTGCGATACCCAATTCTTCATCTGGATTTTCTATAGTACGGACATAGAACTTGTAACGAATAGTCACATGCCCTTCATCTTCCAATAAATGACTGACTTCCACTCGAAGGTCAGCGTAAGTTCGCCCCACCTCTTTAAAAAAAGCATCTAACTCTTCATAATGTAAAATAGATAGTCCGCTTGCGCTATTCCATATTAAAACAACGTCGGGGTGAAAGTAGGTTTCCATAACCGAGTTGTCGGTTAATAATTTTGATAAGAAGAAATTGCGAACAATTTCCTTAGCTGATTTACTCATGTAGTTTATCTAGTTTTTCAATAATATCTGGTATCAATCTAATAGAGGCTATTTCTTTGTATTTTTTTCTAAATTCATCTGCAGGTGTTCCAAAATAGGATTTTCCGCCTTCTAATGACTTACTCACACCACTCTGCGCAGAAATAACTGCTCTTGCGCCAATGGTAATTCCACTAGTAACTCCAACCTGACCCCAAATAGTGACAAGATCTTCTATCACAACACAACCAGCAATTCCAACTTGAGATGCGATGAGGCATCTCTTACCAATAATCGTATCATGCCCAATGTGAACTTGGTTATCAAGTTTAGTACCTTCTCCAATAGTCGTGGACGCTGTTACACCACTATCAATTGTACATAGCGCTCCAATATCCACGTGATCGTGAATCACAACATTTCCTCCACTCTTTAGTTTATCGAAATGATCTGGTCTGTTTTTATAGTAAAAGGCATCCGCACCTAGCACGGATCCAGAATGAATAGTCACATTGTCCTCAATAACGGTATTATCATAAATAGCGACATTAGCATGGATTACACAGCCTGCTCCAATTTTCACATTATTTCCAATAAAGACATTTGGTTGGATAATCGTGTGTAAACCTATTTCCGCAGAGTCTGCAATAACGGCTCGTGCCGCTACAAAAGGGCTAAAATGGTCTGTAAGTTTGTTAAAATCGCGAAACGGATCATCCGAAACTAGCAAAGCCTTCCCATTAGGGCAATCCACCTCTTTATTAATGAGTACGACTGTAGCAGCAGACTCTAGTGCTTTTTCATAATACTTAGGATGATCAACAAAGACAATATCACCAGGTTCGACAACATGAATCTCATTCATACCAAGTACCGGGAAGCTATCATCGCCAACATAAGTAGCCTTAATAATGTCCGCTATTTGCGCTAAGGTTTGTGGTTTTGTAAACTTCATTGATGCAGATTAAGATACCAAATATAAAAAACCCGCCTTAAATAAAAAGGCGGGTCGCATATTTTTAATGAAAGTCTTACTCTTTCACTCTTTCTTGATAAGTACCTTTTTCGGTTTCAACTTTAATTTTATCTCCTTCATTAATAAACAATGGTACATTCACTTTTGCCCCGGTCTCTACTGTGGCCGGCTTGGTCGCATTGGTGGCAGTATTTCCCTTCACACCAGGCTCGGTGGCTGTTACTTCTAGCACTACACTAGCGGGCATATCAACAGAAAGTGGCATATTGTCTTCCGAATTGATGATAACAGTTACTACCTGTCCTTCTTTCATCAAATCCGGACGATCCAAAGCATCCTTTTCCAATTGAATCTGAGAGTAATCTTCTGTATTCATAAAGTGGTACGTACTTTCACCTTCATTATATAGGTATTGAAATTTGTGCGTTTCTACACGAACATCATCAATTTTATGTCCTGCAGAAAAGGTGTTGTCAATTACCTTTCCTGTTGTAACACTTTTAAGTTTGGTACGCACAAAGGCAGGTCCTTTTCCTGGTTTTACGTGCAAAAACTCTATAATTTTATAGATGTCGTTGCTATATTTTATACAAAGTCCTTTTCTAATATCTGATGATGTCGCCATATTTATTTATTATGTTCTGAAATGTATTCAGGGTTATTATATTCTATTAATTCTGAAAGTAACCTTTCATGATTCCTCGCTTTGAGTTTTTAATAAACTGAAGGATTTCATCTCTTTCGGGAGTGGCTTCCATTTCAGCTTCGATTATCTGGGCAGCTTGTGAATTATTATAGCTCTTTTGATAGAGTATTCTGTAAATATTCTGAATTTCTCGAATTTGCTCAGTTTCAAACCCTCTTCTTCTCAATCCGATAGAATT
>JAHZIZ010000132.1 GCA_022601215.1 Bacteroidota bacterium | reverse complement strand
TGATATACATTTTGCACATCATCATCTTCTTCAATTTTTTCAAGCAATTTTTCTACATCGGCAACGTGCTCAGCAGACAATGCTTTTGTAACCTGTGGAATACGTTCAAATCCAGAAGAAAGAATTTCAATGCTGTGCTCCTCTAAATAGGACTGAATATTACCAAAACTTTCAAAAGGCGCATAGATAAGGACTCCATCATCATCTTGAAAAATTTCTTCCACACCAAAATCAATTAGTTCGAGCTCTAATTCTTCCATATCCATGTCACCTACATCAACTCTAAAGTTACACACATGATCAAACATAAATGAAACCGAACCAGAGGTCCCGAGGTTTCCATCGCATTTATTAAAATAAGATCGCACATTGGCAACAGTTCTGGTATTGTTGTCCGTAGCAGTTTCTACAAGAATTGCAATACCATGAGGTGCATAGCCTTCAAACAAAACCTCTTTGAAATCGCCTTGACTCTTATCTGAAGCCCGTTTTATAGCCCTTTCAATATTGTCTTTTGGCATATTAACTGACTTGGCGTTTTGAATCACCGCTCGGAGCCTTGAGTTGCTATCCGGATCTGGACCACCTTCCTTAACGGCCATGACAATATCTTTACCAATACGAGTAAATGCTTTGGACATTGCAGACCAACGCTTCATTTTTCTTGCTTTTCTAAATTCGAAAGCTCTTCCCATAATACTATGTTTCTTTGAGTGCGCGTAAATTTAAAAAAATTCTATGTGCGCTTGTATGTTGATTCTTATATTTTTTTGTTCTAGGATCCTTGATTCACTAATCAGTTCAGGGAATTCAAAGCTAGGTAATCCATTAATATATAATATGCTTCTTGAACGTATATATCTTCGGCAATCCCTTCTAAAGTTTTGAGATTTACCTCTTGTTCTTCTTTGTTGTTTTTTAGAGACTTATTCACGTCTTTTGTATTTCTCGCCGATATAGTTGTCGTCTTAACGTTAAAGTGATTTTCTAGTTGTTTCCATATAGTATTGTAGTTTTCCTTGTCTTTATACACTTCAACTAGGTTCAATGGATATTTTCTGTCCTTGACAATATATTCTGACTGAAACTTTGCATTGGCATCTTTTATTATCGTAAAGTCTTTACTCTTTTCTATACGTTTTATGCTGCGTTCTATTACAGGTTTTACCATATTCATGGTAAGCGGAACATGTTTGGTTGTTGGATTAATAGAATCGTTGGCTAAAGCGAAATCTTCATATTTTTCTGCAATTTTTAAGCCTTCATACATACTAGGAAAATGAATGTCTGGTTCGATGCCTTTGGACTGATGGCTTTTGCCAGTAACTCGATAAAAACAATCTGTCGTGATCTTACAGTACCCTAAGTTTTGCGTGTAACTTAGTGGTAAAATAACTTGGGAACTTGACTTTCCATAGGTAGGGGTGCCGACAATGATGGCACGACTATAATCTTGCATGGCACCGGCAAAAAACTCAGAGGCAGACGCGGAATAGCTATTGACAATAATAACAATGGGCCTATTGAACACGGTTCCTTTTTTGTCATCCCTAAGGGTGTAAGTGCTATTCATTCTATTTCGGATAATAGAAACGGGTCCGTTGTCAATAAACATTCCGGAGAGTTCTTCCGCTTCTTTCATAGAGCCACCTCCATTAAATCTGAGATCGATAATAAGTCCTTTTACTTTCTCCTTATTGAGTTTTTTTATTTCATTGGCAACATCATTAGCCAATCCAAGCCCGTTAGGGACGTCTAGATCCGTGTAGAAACTCGGGATATTGATATATCCTATGTCTTTGCTTTGCCCAATAACATATCCTCTAATAAGATGTTCATCTATTTTAGTATCCGCTTTGGTAAGCGTAACAGATTTTATATCTCCGCTCTTCTTTCTAATTTTAAAAGTAATTCTATGGTGTTTTTCTGAAAACAGAAAATCAGTAATATCGTCGTTTGATATACAATAGGTTTCTAGCACTTCTTTCCCAGATCGCATGGATTTTATGATGTCACTTTCTTCGATACTTCCTTCTCTATATGCTGCGCTTCCAGGGGTAATGTAGGTAACAACAATTGCCCCATCTTCGTCTTTTTCGGTGTAAATTCCGAAGGTAAGTTGACTGCTGGAAACAGAGTTTTCAAACATCAATTTATCTGTTGGATTAAAAAAGTTTGTATTGGGATCTTGGTAATTTCCTAAGGCATTCAAGAATGTCTCAGTGACAAAGGACCTGGCGCCACCTTCATTATTTATAAGCTCTTCTAACAGGCAAATCTGATTTTCTATAACCTTAGGTTTAATCTCTTTTTCCAATTCCTCAAAACGAAACGGTATGCTTTCAAAAACACTGTCTTCCTCAATGATCTTAGCGAGTACATCGAAACGAATTCTTCTGTTCCAAGATTCCATAAGGTCCTTTTGATCTTTGAAATAATGAAGTCGTCCCCCTTCTCCAAACGTCACACTGTCCTTACCACTATAATCTAAATCGGTATTCAGAAATGAGCGAACAATGGTTTTGCTGTTTTCAACTCTAGAACGAACTACATCTATGTATTTAGTAATAAAATCACATTCGTTGTTTCTTATGTAATCATCAATACTATATTCATCCTTTTTAAATAGGGCTATGTCCTCTTTGACGAACAACCACTTATTTCCATCCAAGCCTTTGGTGAAAAGCTCATAAACAGATTTAGATAGAGAATCATCGACCGGTTTTGGATTGTAGTGTTGCGTCGCAATAAGACGAGACATTTGCCCAATTTGTTTGCAAAATAGACTGTCTTTGTTCTGTGCAAAACTAGATAGACCCGCAAACAATAGAAGGCAAGCAAAGTAATATGTATGGCGTGGAGTAATAATTACTATTTGTATGCTTAGCCTACTAAAGTATCAATAATTT
>JAHZIZ010000131.1 GCA_022601215.1 Bacteroidota bacterium | reverse complement strand
TTAACCAAATTAAATGAAAAACCCAGCCGAATGGCTGGGTTTTTATTTTCTATAGAATGCCTAAAATACTGCGTTATAACTCTAACGACTTCTTCACATCATTATTCATCAACAATTCTACTGGGCTTTCGAGTGCTTCTTTTACAGCTACTAAAAACCCTACAGACTCTTTCCCATCGATAATTCTATGATCATAACTCAAGGCTACAAACATAATAGGCGCGATTACAATTTCGCCATCCTTTACGATAGGTCGTTCCACAATATTATGCATCCCTAAAATTCCAGATTGCGGTGGATTAATAATAGGCGTCGATAACATACTACCAAAAACTCCTCCATTAGAAATAGTAAAAGTTCCACCAGTCATTTCATCAACAGTAATTTGTCCATCACGAGCTCGAATAGCCAAACGCTTTACTTCACTTTCCACTCCTCTGAAGGTAAGATTTTCGGCATTTCTAATCACTGGCACCATTAATCCCTTAGGACCAGAAACTGCAATTGAAATATCTTTATAATCATAGGTCAACATTTCCTTACCGTCAATCATACTATTTACAGCAGGATATAACTCCAAAGCTCTTACAACGGCAAGAGTAAAGAAGGACATAAACCCTAAACTCACTCCGTGTTTTGTTTTAAAAGTTTCCTTGTATTCCTTTCTCAAGTCGAAAATTGGCCCCATATCAACCTCATTAAAGGTAGTTAACATGGCCGTTGTATTTTTAGCCTCCACTAAACGCTCCGCCACTTTTCGACGCAGCATTGATAATTTCGTTCTAGAAGTACCCCTATTTCCAGTCCCAGGTGTTCCCATAGAAGGAACCGCTTTAACAGCATCTTCTTTAGTGATACGACCATCCCTTCCAGTACCTGAAATTGAGCTAGTGTCAATTCCCTTTTCATCAAGGATTTTTTTAGCAGCTGGTGAAGGAGATCCCGTTGCATAAGACGCTTTTGGCGCTGCCACTTTTGGTGTCTCTTTCTTAGGAGCTTCTTCTTTCTTTTCCTCAGTTTTAGCTGTTTCACTGCTAGCTGGCTTTTGAGCATCAGTATCAATATGACACACAACCGCTCCAACTTCAACCGCGTCACCTTCTTCAGCTTTTAAGGTAATAATACCACTAGCCTCAGCGGGCAACTCCAATGTTGCTTTGTCGCTATCTACTTCAGCAATAGCCTGATCTTTTTCAACATAGTCGCCATCTTCTACAAGCCACTGTGCAATTTCAACTTCTGTAATGGATTCTCCCGGTGAGGGAACTTTCATTTCTAACATAGTTACTGTTTTTTCCTAGTTAGGATTATTTTTTAGGTGTTTCAAACACACTATCAATTACTTCTTTATGTCTTGCCTTAGACCTAGCACTACTTCCTGCCGCAGGAGAACTATACACTCTTCTGGATGCTAAACGAAGTGTAACTTGATCAAAATTCATTAGCATATACCCCCAAGCACCCATGTTCTTTGGCTCTTCTTGTGCCCAAACAAAATCTTTAACATTGGGGTAACGCTTTATTACTTTTTCAATTTCTTGTTGTGGCAACGGAAACAACTGTTCCACACGCACAATAGCAACATCTTTTCTATCATTTTCCTCTCGTCGTTCGAGTAAGTCATAATAAAACTTTCCAGTACAGAAGACCAAAGAAATTGCCTTTTTCTTATCTACCTCAGCATCATCGATAACCTCTTGAAAAGATCCTTTCGCCAATTCTTCTCTGGTAGATACTACTTTAGGGTGACGCAATAAACTTTTCGGAGTAAATACCACTAACGGTTTTCTAAAATTCCACTTCATCTGTCGGCGAAGTAGGTGGTAAAAATTAGCAGGTGTTGTAACATCCGCCATAATCATATTGTCCCTAGAACAAAGCTGTAGGTATCGCTCCATACGAGCACTAGAATGTTCACTTCCTTGTCCTTCATATCCATGAGGAAGTAACATTACCAATCCATTTTGAATTTTCCATTTGCTTTCGGCTGCCGAAATGTACTGATCCAACATGATTTGAGCTCCGTTGGAAAAATCTCCAAATTGAGCTTCCCAAATGGTTAGTGTTTCTGGCGCAGCCATGGCATAACCATAATCAAAACCAACCACTCCATATTCAGATAATAGCGAATTGTATATATACATCTTTCCTTCCACATCTAAATTGTTGTGTAGGTTGATTTCTTCTGCATCCAACTCTGTTTTTATAACCGCATGACGATGCGAGAAAGTTCCACGCTCTACATCCTGTCCGGACATACGAACATTATAGCCCTCTTCCATCAAAGTTGCATAAGCTAATAATTCTCCTAATGCCCAATCTAACTGATTGGTCTCTGTATATCTTTTGTTACGATCAGCAACAATACGTTCTATTTTTCGGATGAACTTTTTGTCTTTCGGCAATTGGGTTATACCCTTGGCAAGTACGTCCAATTTTTTTAATGGATAGGTTGTATCCACTTTCTTTAACACATCTTCTAAAGATCCCAAACTATAGTCCTTCCAGTCGTCAGCTAATATTTCGGTAATAACAGTTTTGTCTTTCTTTCTAGAGGCTTCTAGATCCTGCTCAAGATCTGCTTTATAATCTTTTTCTAATCCTTTGACGTAGTCATCAT
>JAHZIZ010000130.1 GCA_022601215.1 Bacteroidota bacterium | reverse complement strand
TTGGTATCCGACTTTTGGAATTCAGAAATCATAAAACCGAAAGTCATGAAAAAAAAATCCTTATTATCTCTGCTTTGTCTCTTCTTACTAAGCGGCTTTGCTCATTCTCAAGAACTCTATATGTACGTTAGTGATGCTGGAGGGTTTAACACCGCTCCTTGGCAAATATTGCGATACAACGCTGACGGTAGCAACCCACAGATCTTCATTGACAATTCATTTTTTGTCGAAGAAGGAGTAGGTTGGCCACAAGATATTGTCTTTTTAGAGGGCGACAACACCGTTCTTATTTCTTGTTTAGTGGGTGGTCGTATCACAAAACACAATGCAGACACTGGTGCTTATATAGATGATTTTGCTACTGTATCCGGAGGCCCAACACGTATGAAAATAGGTCCTGACAACACGTTATATGTCTTGCAATGGAGTAATACAGTGAATGAAGTCCTTCGCTTCGACTTGGATGGTAGTCCGTTAGGGGCTTTCACAGACACAGGGATTGCTCAGAGTATTGGAATGGATTGGGACAGCACTGGTGATTTCTATGTCTCCTCATATGGGGGTCGTACCGTTACTAGATTTGATTCCAATGGGCAGTTTATAGAAACTTATGTAGATACAGAATTGTCCGGACCTACGAACATTTGGTTTGACGAGAACGATCATCTCTATGTTGTTGATTGGAGTGGTGGAAATGTGGAACATTTCGATGAAAATGGAGATCATGTAGGGGTTTGGAGCTCCGGTCTCCCTCAAGGAGAAGGTGTTGATTTCCTCCCTAACACCAATGTCCTTATCGGTGTCGGTGGCGGGGCGAGAGTAGATCAGTTCACCACAGATGGAACCTTTGTAGAAACCACAGTTCCTCAAGGGTCTGGTGGACTGCAACAACCAAATGCCGTCGTTTTACGTGAAGCAACTCTTGGGATTGAAGAAAGCTTTCTCTCTAAATTAAAAATAGCTCCAACCCTTGGTAGCACCTTTCATATTGATAATCAGCAAGAAATTTTAAAGACAGTGGAGGTATTTAATGGCAATGGAAAATTAATCGCCAAGCTTCCCACAACCAATGAGATTATATGGAATGCTACTCATATAAAAGAAGGTGTATACTTTATGGTCTTCACATCTAATGAAGGCATACAAGGAACTCAAAAACTCATTGTCAAGCATTAATAGCTGAATATTGGGTGGTTTTGTTTCAAGAGGTCCATGATTGCTTCATCATGGACCTCTTATCTTATTATTCAGTAAGGTTAAATCTGCATACCGACATACATTTTAGTATTTTTAACCTATGAAAAAAAAACTTGATGTAGTCATTATTGGAGGAGGCCCTATTGGAATTGCATGCGCATTAGCGTGCAAAAAAAAAGAGCTAACCTATGTGGTATTAGAAAAAGGAGCCTTGTGTAATTCACTCTACAATTACCCACTTAATATGACCTTTTTCTCTACTTCGGAAAAGCTCGAAATTGATGGGATTCCTTTTATAAGTAACAATCCGAAGCCAACCCGAAATGAAGCCTTGGAATACTATAGAAGAGTCGCCACTTCCAATGAACTAAACATTCAACTATTCGAGAACGTCAATTCCATTTTGAAAAGTCAAGATACTTTTGAAATAATTTCAGAAAAAACAAATTATTCCACATCTAACATAATAGTAAGTACTGGTTTTTATGACATCCCAAAATTACTAAACGTTCCTGGAGAACACCTCCCTAAGGTGGCACATTATTTTAAAGAAGCCCACCCGTACATCATGCAAAAAACCATAGTGGTGGGTGCTAGTAATAGTGCAGTAGATGCTGCCTTGGAGATCTGGAGAAAAGGTGGTAATGTCACTATGGTAGTCCGGGGACCTCAGATAGGAGATCGAGTAAAATACTGGGTTCGACCAGACATTAATAACCGCATAAATGAAGGAAGTATTAAGGCATTGTTTAATGCTGAAATTTCGGAAATTAAAGAAAGAGAAGTGATCATCTCAACACCTGATGGCACAAAAATAATAGAGAACGACTTTGTCGTTGCCTTAACGGGGTATCGCCCTAACTTTGAATTTCTCGAATCGCTTGGCATCCAACTGTCAAAAGACACTAAGATTCCAAACTACAATGAACAGACTATGGAAAGCAACGTGAAAGGGTTATATCTTGCTGGAGTAATTTGTGGTGGCACTGAAACTCACAAATGGTTCATTGAAAATTCAAGAATACATGCTACCATGATAACAGAGGACATAAAAGCCAAAATTAGTACCCCGCATATCTAAAATTCAATAGTTTTTGAGTGTGGACGTACAACTGAGGGAAATGAGTTTTAAAATCCTTTGGAGATTCAATAAAGTACTCAGACAACACCGCCATAAATTCATATTGATTGGTAAACGCATAAGCTCTAAAGTAGCGTGTTTCATCTAATTTATCTTTCACCTCTTGATGCGTAAGTCGTTTCAAAATATTTTGAAATTGTTTTGCAAAACGCGTAGAATCCAGATCTCGGCTTTTTCTCGCCTCCAACTGCATGGCATGCATAAATTCATGAATCCCAAGATTTCTATTGTCATTGGTTATTTGATATCCTTTTTCGAAATCTTCCCATGACAAAACAAGTGCTTTGCCTCTTGGGTTAAATTCACCTTTATGCATCGCTTCATTTAGATTGCTATAGAACTCGCCTGGATACACTAAGATGTGTTCAATAAGACCATAATCAAAGTTCTTTCTCCCAAAACTCAACATACAACCTACAGCCGCAATGAGTAATTTCATTCTATCCGTAACAACGAGTTCGTCTCGACCAATAAACTTTTTATCGGCAACAAATACGGCCACACGATGTTGAAATTGACGCTGTTCTTTTTTAGACAACAGTTCATAAAAAGAAAATTCATTCCTTAGGATAGAAAGATGTTTATCACTCAAACGTTTGTAAACAAAATAATGCCTATACAACGGTCGGTCATATCTACTTGCGTACCAATTCTCGAAAACTCTAAATAGGAAAAACGCAAAACCTAAAAGCACAATAGTATAAGCATACGGTGCTAGCCAAGGGGCATTTTCTTCAGGTTGTATGAATAACATCATTAAGGTTTGTTAGCGTAAGATAGTGAATAATCAAAAAGGAGAGTATCCCTTTTTCAAAAACGCCAATACCCTACAATTATTATTTCTTAGCGCTATCGCCTTTAAACTGCTGTGAATTATTTTTGAAAAGCACATTGAATGTGGTTAGACTTCCATAACAACGAGTAATATATTGCTGCAGATCAACTTTGTCCTGAGCCTCAATAGTCTTACTAGAATTAATCTTCTGCTCCATGACCCTTAAACGGTCTCGAAGCATCACTATTTTATGAAAAAAAGTATCAATAGGAACTTCCTTATTTGCTAAATTATTGTCTTTAGGTT
>JAHZIZ010000129.1 GCA_022601215.1 Bacteroidota bacterium | reverse complement strand
GTCTTTCTTAAGCACATCTGCGCGCTCTTTTAATTCACTTGCGCTTTTCTCACCATCTTTAACCGTTGTTCCTTTAACGGTCCCTCCATCTTTAGTTCCATTCTTGATTTTCTCAAGCTCCGCCATCATTTTCTTTTCTAGCTCAGCTCTTTCCTCCTCTGTCTTGGCATTTGCCATTCTTTTTTTGTATCCCTTCTTCACCTGAGCATAACGATCTTCCTCGCTGATGATACCTTGTCCCTCTTTTTTAACCTCGTCAATTTGCTTAGTTGTTTTGTCAGTGACTTGATTTTTTATCGAAGTAGCTTCTTTTTTCACTGAATTTGCTTTTTCCTGCTGTTCAGCTTTAATTTTTTCAACATCTTGACTCGTCTTCTCTGAGTTCTTTTTAACCTCTTGTTTTGCACTACTTAAATCTTGTGCGGCTAATGGAGCTACACTAACTAACAGTAGTGAAGCAAATAATAATCCTGTATATTTTAAATTTTTCATCATTTCTTGTTTTTAAATACTATCTAAATCTTTAAGTGCATCCTCGAGCTCGTTGGCATCTTGCTCAATTTTTTCCGAAATCTCGTTAGCTTCTTGCTCTACTGCCTCCACTTGTTCAAGCACTTGCTGTGTTTCTGCTTCTTCTTTTTTTGTATCTCTACAGGAAGCAAAAGCAACAACTGCGATTACTAATAAAAGTTTTACTACAATTTTCATTTTTACATTGTTTAGGTTACTGAAATTTAAAAGTACAAAATATGTGCCATAATTTGAATGCTATCGTCAATATTTTATCTTTGTAGGCTTAAATTACATGGCTCATGAAGATTTCCTACAACTGGATCAAACAGTTCATTAATATCGATTGGAATCCTGAAAAAGCAGGAGAATTACTTACAGATCTTGGACTAGAAATTGAAGGAATAGAAAACTTCACCTCTGTACCTGGAGGATTGGCAGGTATTGTCGTAGGGCATGTACTTACCTGTGAACAACATCCAAATGCGGATAGATTAAAAATTACTACAGTCGATCTAGGTGATGGGGAGCCTGTACAAATTGTCTGTGGAGCCCCTAATGTTGACAAAGGCCAAAAAGTACCTGTAGCGACAGTAGGCACCACTTTATATGACGCAGAGGGTAAACCTTGGAAAATTAAGAAAGGGAAAATAAGAGGCGAGGTAAGTATGGGAATGATCTGTGCCGAAGATGAACTGGGTTTAGGCCAAAGTCATGATGGAATTATGATTCTTGACGAATCGTTAATAGCAGGAACTCCAGCAAACGAGATATTTGACATAGAAAACGATCATGTTTTTGAAATTGGGCTCACTCCAAACCGCTCAGACGCCATGAGTCATTGGGGAGTCGCGAGGGACTTGCGTGCTGGTCTAGTGCAGCATGAAATAGCGCTAGAACTTATCACTCCATCTACAAGTAGTTTTAGAGTAGAAAACAGAACGCTTAAAATGGATGTGGAAGTTGATAATAATGAACTTGCACCTCGATACTGTGGAGTAACCATTAGCGGCCTAAAGGTTGGAGCCTCTCCTACCTGGCTGCAAAATAGGCTTAAAGCCATAGGATTATCTCCTATAAATAACATCGTAGATATCACCAATTATGTATTGCATGAACTTGGGCAACCTCTTCATGCCTTTGATGCTGTCAAAATTAATGGGAATAAGGTGGAAGTGAAAACCCTGCCTGCGGGGACTAAGTTTGTTACTTTGGATGGAATTGAACGCGAAATACACCAAGATGATCTTATGATTTGCGATGCTGAAAAACCTATGTGTATTGCAGGGGTTTTTGGAGGAAAAGACAGTGGCGTATCAGAAAATACAACTAGTATCTTTCTTGAAAGTGCCTACTTTAATCCAGTGAGCGTTAGAAAAACAGCCAAACGTCATGGCCTCAATACGGATGCTTCCTTCCGTTTTGAGCGAGGTATAGACCCTAATATTACGGAGTACGCATTAATGCGCGCTGCCATTTTGATTTGTGAAATTTCCGGTGGTGAGATCACTAGTGATATTATTGACGTGTATCCAAAAAAAATAGAAGACCACCAAGTGTTCCTTCATTTTGACAATGCTACCCAGCTTATAGGTCAAGAGATTCCGAGAGAAACGATTAAAGAGATTTTGACATCTCTAGATATTAAAATTGAAAATGTAACTGAAACCGGAATTGGGATGACTATCCCCGCCTACAGGAATGATGTGACCAGAGAAGTAGATGTTATTGAAGAGATATTAAGAGTCTACGGCTATAATAACATAGATTTCACAACCAAACTCAACGCATCCATTGCCACAAGTAATATAGTTGAGGACTATCAAGTACAGAACAAAGTTGGTAATCAATTGGCCGCCTTAGGATTTCATGAGATGTTAGGAAATTCACTTACTAATGCAAATTATGTGGACCTTTCTCATATGCTAAAAGCAGACTTTAATGTTCGCATGTTAAACCCTTTGAGTAAAGACTTGGAAGTAATGAGGCAATCTATGCTCTTTGGTGCCTTGGAAGCAGTTGCCTACAACAGTAATCGAAAAATGTCTAATGTAAGGCTATTCGAATTTGGGAAAACCTACCACAACTACCCTAACGGTCGTGAAGAAAAGAAACACTTATCCCTCATTGTTTCAGGGGATACTTCAGAAGAAAGTTGGACAGGTGCCAATAAAAAGAGTGACTTTTTCTTCGGAAAAGGAGTAATTACTACCATTTTAGATGGATTGGGTATAAAAGGATATTCCGAAAAAGGACTAAAAAATGATTTATTAACCGAAGGGATTACGCTCGCTAAGGGAAAGCAAACCTTAGTAGAATTTGGCGTGGTAAATAAGAAGGTTGCTAAGCATTTCGGTATAGATGCCGAGGTATTATTTGCGGATCTTCATTGGGATGTTATTTTAGAAGAAATTCCAACAGCTAACTTCCTCTTAGCACCTATTCCAAAATTCCCGAAAGTAAAACGTGATTTTGCCCTATTATTAGACCATGAAGTGACGTTCGATGCATTAAGAACCGCTGCTTTTCAAACGGAAAAACAACTTCTAAAGGAAGTTTCTCTCTTCGATGTCTACACGGGTAAAAACCTCCCTAAAGGAAAAAAGAGCTATGCCTTAAGCTTCACCATTCAAGATGATCGAAAAACGCTAACAGATAAGCAAATAGAAAAAATTATGAAGAGATTGCAACAGCGATTTGAAAAAGATTTTGGAGCCGCTTTGAGATAACTCGATACTATTTCAGAAAAATTTTAATAAAAAGTTCTAAACTGTACCTTGACGGAACACCGTCCAATGCCCGTCTCTTCATATAGGCTCATTGCTTTGTTAAATAATTGGAAAGGAAACTATTAGTCACTATTTTTAGATAAAAATAGACCATGCTTTCAAAGACCAATATTGAAATAGAGCTCGCCAAATTGCGGGATAAAAGAGTTTCTCATAATGACATTCTTTCTGAGGTAAGACAAGTACTTTCTGACAATGAACAAGAGCGGTCATCTATTGAAGCAAGATTAAGTTCAAATGCACCATTCAAAGAGCATTCTTTTAATTCCGAATTGCTATTTACATCAAGAGTTTATCATAAAGATGATATCAAAAAGCTATGTGTTGACTATCGCCTGCGATTTCTGGACGCCCGTTTCTTTAAAGGCGATTTTCCAGCTGAAGCCATTTCAAAAATTCGTCAGTTAGAAAAAGAACACCAAACTACCTTGACAGGATTAAAAATAATTGCTCCAGCCAAATTATTGAAACTAGAAAACGCCGACGACCCGTTACTTATGGCACCAATGGGAAATAACTATTACTATCTTATTCACAAATGGGGGAAGGACTTACATCCACTTCGGAAATTACTCATGTGGCCGTACAAAAATTTTGAAAATTTATTATTCACGATTTTTATTGTGAGCCTCTTTCTCACTTTCATTACTCCAATGCAAGCCTTTACCAAGGGGCTTGTCTCCAATTCTGAATATCTACTAATGTTTCTTTTTATGTTCAAGGCCGTTGGTGGAATTGTACTGTTTTACGGTTTTGCGAAGGGCAAAAACTTTAATACTGCCATTTGGAATAGTAAGTATTATAATGCCTAATTTTATCCATATAAAAAAGACACCATGAGTAAAACCCAAAGAATATTTACAGGTCCGGATATGATTGCTAAGGGATTAATCGCACGATTAAACGAAATAGGCATCAACCCTATTGAAAGAAAAGAGCATAACAGTGCTACAATGGCCGGTTTTGCTGCGAGTATCCCCCAACAAACTCAACTTTTCCTTATGGAGGATGAACTGGATAAGGCTAAGAATATAATTGAAACCTATCTCGCTGAAATTGGATAACCAAAAAGGAGAGCTAAAAAATAGCTCTCCTTTTTGATTGTATTGAAAGTACTTCGTATTAAGAATACATTTTCTCTCTTAATTCTTTAATGGCTTTGTCGCTCATATATTCATCAAATGTCATAAAACGATCAATCACACCTTTAGGCGTAAGTTCTATAACTCTAGTTCCTACCGTCTGGGCAAATTCATGATCATGTGTTGTAAACAATACAGTTCCCTTGAAGTTCTTTAGTGAATTATTAAAGGCTGTAATAGATTCTAAGTCGAGGTGATTAGTAGGTTCGTCTAGCATAATTACATTGGCACGAGTCATCATCATTCTACTAAGCATACAACGTACTTTTTCTCCACCAGAAAGAACATTACTCATTTTTAAAGCTTCTTCTCCACTAAAAATCATTTTACCCAAGAAACCACGTAAAAAGACTTCTTCTTTTTCTTCTTCTGTTTTTGCCCATTGACGTAACCAATCTACTAAGTTCATTTCACCAGTTCCGGTAAAAAAATCACTATTGTCCAAAGGTAAATAACTTTGTGTTGTAGTTACCCCCCATTGAAACTTGCCCGCATCTGCCTTAGCGTTATCATTAATAATCTCATAGAATGCTGTGGTAGCTCTAGAGTCTCTAGAAAACAAGACCACTTTATCACTCTTACCCAAATTGACATCGACATTTTTAAAAAGAGTGTCTCCATCAATAGAAGCAGCTAAACCTTCCACATTTAGTATCTGATCTCCAGCCTCACGCTCTCTTTCAAAAATAATCGCTGGATAACGACGACTAGATGGCCTAATTTCACTCACATTAAGTTTGTCTATCATTTTCTTTCTACTCGTAGCTTGCTTCGATTTTGCCACGTTAGCAGAAAAACGGCGAATGAACTCTTCTAATTCTTTCTTCTTTTCTTCGGCCTTTTTATTCTGTTGAGCCCTTTGACGAGCAGCCAACTGACTACTTTCATACCAAAACGTGTAATTTCCACTAAAATGGTTGATTTTCCCAAAATCTATATCACTAATATGTGTACAAACAGCATCTAGAAAGTGACGGTCGTGGGAAACAACAATAACACATTTATCATAATTTGCTAAGAAGTTTTCTAACCACCCAATAGTCTCATAATCTAAGTCATTAGTTGGCTCATCCATAATCAATACATCTGGATTTCCAAATAGAGCTTGCGCAAGTAATACGCGTACTTTTTGCTTACCGTCGAGATCGGCCATCAAGGTATAGTGAAATTCTTCTGCGATTCCTAAGTTCGATAAAAGTGCTGCAGCATTGCTGTCTGCATTCCATCCATCCATCTCTTCAAACTGTACCTGTAATTCTCCGATTTTTTCAGCGTTCTCATCTGTATAATCGGCATACAGAGCGTCAATTTTAGATTTAATAGCAAATAAATCTTTATTTCCACGTACCACTGTTTCAAGGACTGGGAACTCATCACAGGCGTTGTGGTTTTGTTCCAGCACAGACATACGCTTTCCCTTTTCCAAGTGTACATTTCCTGATGTTGGATCTTGTTTACCAGCTATTATTTTTAACAGGGTAGATTTCCCTGCACCGTTGGCACCAATGATGGCAACAGATTCTCCATGTCTGATCCGGAATGAGATGTCGAGAAGGGCATGGGTGTTATCAGGATAGGTGTATTCAAGGTTCATCGCCTCTACAATATGGTGGCTCAT
>JAHZIZ010000128.1 GCA_022601215.1 Bacteroidota bacterium | reverse complement strand
TTGTAATAGTTGTTTTTAGTATCAGGATCTTGCTCTTCAACGGTAACTTCAGTAGTTCCATTACTATAGATGCCATCCCTGTCTGCAACAGGTTGCACAGTAATACAACTCGTAAGTAATAAACCAACTAGAGCGAAGATTCCGAGGAGGAATCCTTTTTTTGTGGAGGGTAATTTGATTTGCATATCACGGTATTTAAAATTGTTGGACTTCATAAAAATAACTAGTTTTGCCGAGAACTAATAATATTTAACAAAGTCACAACTTTTGTGCCAAAAACGCTACTATGGCTAAAAATTTAACGACACGCGGAGAGGATTATTCCAAATGGTATAACGAACTAGTTATCAAGGCAGATTTAGCTGAAAATTCAGGAGTTCGCGGCTGTATGGTAATCAAGCCTTATGGGTTTGCTATTTGGGAACGCATGCAGGCAGAATTGGATAGAATGTTTAAAGAAACTGGGCATCAGAATGCTTATTTTCCTCTTTTTATTCCGAAGTCTTATTTCAGCAAAGAGGCAAGTCATGTTGATGGCTTTGCAAAAGAGTGTGCAGTAGTTACTCATTATCGATTAAAGAATGATGAAAATGGCAATGGGATTGTAGTAGATCCTGATGCCAAATTGGAAGAAGAACTTATTGTTCGCCCTACTTCAGAAACTATCATTTGGGATACCTATAGAAAATGGATACAATCCTATAGGGATCTACCTCTTTTAATAAACCAATGGGCCAATGTAGTGCGGTGGGAGATGCGTACGCGCTTGTTTTTGCGTACTGCAGAGTTTTTATGGCAAGAAGGGCATACTGCTCACGCTACGAAGGGCGAGGCGATTGCAGAAGCTGAACAAATGATGAATGTCTATGCGGATTTTGTTGAAAATTACATGGCCGTGCCTGTGGTAAAAGGATTGAAAACCGAAAGTGAGCGCTTTGCAGGAGCATTGGAAACGTATTGTATTGAAGCTTTGATGCAGGATGGAAAGGCGCTACAGGCTGGAACTTCTCATTTTTTAGGTCAGAATTTTGCTAAAGCATTTGATGTGAAGTTTGCCGATAAAGAAGGGAAGCTAGATCATGTATGGGCTACTTCTTGGGGAGTATCTACTCGCTTGATGGGAGCTTTAATTATGACGCATAGTGACGATAATGGATTAGTATTACCTCCTAATTTGGCACCGGATCAAGTTGTGATAGTGCCAATTTATAGAAACGATGAGCAACTGGAAGCTGTTAGTGAGGTTGCTACAAGCTTGATGGCAGAGTTACGTGCTCGAGGAATTCGTGTAAAGTTTGATAATAGAGATACACACAAGCCAGGATGGAAGTTTAATGAGTACGAATTGAAAGGAGTGCCCGTTCGAATTGCTATAGGTCCAAAGGATGTTGAAAATGGGACTGTAGAGGTTGCGAGAAGAGATACATTGACTAAGCAGCTATTAGCTAAGGGAGATGCAGTAGGATTTGTTTCTGATTTAATGCAGGAAATACAAGATAATTTATATAAGAAAGCTGTTGATCATCGTACAGAAAATACAACTGTGGTTTCGAGTTATGATGAGTTTAAAAAAGTACTTGAAACCAAAGGAGGGTTTATTGCCGCACATTGGGATGGCACCACAGCAACTGAAGACCAGGTAAAGAAGGAAACTAAGGCAACAATACGATGCATTCCATTAGATGATGACAACGAGCCAGGAAACTGTATGGTCACTGGAAAACCAAGTAAACGAAAAGTGCTTTTTGCGAAGGCATATTAAATTTTTTAAAAAAAATTTATTGAAGTCTTGCAACATTGTAAAAAAGTTGTATTTTTGCATCCGCATTTAAAGCAAAATGGTCCGTTCGTCTAGGGGTTAGGACGCCAGGTTTTCATCCTGGTAACAGGGGTTCGATTCCCCTACGGACTACAAAAAATTATTTAAGAAGGTATTATGGCGAATCACAAGTCAGCATTAAAGAGAATTAGAAGCAACGAGACAAAACGTCTTCGTAACCGTTACCAGCACAAAACGACTCGTAACGCTATGAAGAAATTGCGTGAGACTACAGATAAGAAAGATGCTGCAAAGTTATTTCCTGAAGTCGTAGCGATGTTGGACAAGTTGGCAAAGAACAACGTAATCCATGCTAATAAAGCGGCTAATTTAAAGTCTGGTTTAGCGAAGCATGTAGCAGCGTTATAAGCGATACTTCTTACGAAATTATTAAACCCTTTCAGGCGACTGAGAGGGTTTTTTTATGGTCAAATTTCAGTAATAAATTGTTATGGTACTAGAGTGCTGTAGTCGCCTTTGTTCCGAGCTATATCCCTCACAATAGAAGAGGAGATGTGGGAGTATTCGGGACTGCAAATAAGAAAGACACTATCCACGCCATTTACCTTGTCATTAGCTTGCGCAATGGTTTGTTCGTAGCTAAAATCTATGGCGTTTCTTAGCCCTCTTAGGATATACTGGGCTCTTTGTTCCTTGCAAAAGGAGGCGGTAAGCCCCGTGTAGGTATCAATCTTTACCTTGTCATGCGCAGCAAAGGTTTTATTTAGTAACGCAACACGTTCATCGAGCGTCCACATATATTTCTTTGCAGCGTTTACTCCAATCGCTACTATGATTTCATCAAACAGCGGTAAGGCACGTTCAATGATATCTACATGGCCCAAAGTGATGGGATCGAAAGAACCGGGGAAGACAGCGATACGCTTCATAAATTGTGGATTGTTGTACTAAGGTACTAAGTTATTTTGAACTCAACGTTTCTTCAATCAATATTCCGAAAAATTCAGTCAGACTCATTCCGGCTTCAAGTGCTTGTTTCGGGATGATGCTTTCGGCAGAGAGTCCCGGAGTGGTGTTTATTTCGATAAAGAATGGGACACCATCTTGTATGATAAAATCACTTCGAGTAACCCCTTTCATATTTAATAAATGATAGATCTTTTTGGCTTCTATTTTCACAGCTTTTGTTGCTGCTTCTGAAATTCTAGCGGGGGTAATTTCCTGACTTTTCCCTTCGTACTTTGCTTCGTAATCGAAAAAATCATTTTCCGAAACAATTTCTGTTGGAGAAAGTGCAATAAGTTCATTCCCCGTTCTGTAAACTCCGATGGATACTTCTGTACCAACTAGAGCCGTTTCAATAAGTATCTCTGGATCTTCTTTAAACGCCAATTCTATCGCAGAACGTAGGTCTTTTAGTTCAGAAACTTTACTCACACCAAAACTAGAGCCAGCTCTATTCGGTTTTACAAAACAAGGCAAGCCTACGGTTTCGATAATGGCTTCTTCGTGAATTGGCATGCCTTGGTTTATATACACAGATGATGCGCAAGCAATGCCGAAGTCTTTTAAAACAGTGAGGCAGTCCCGTTTGTTAAAACTTAGGGCAGCTGCGTAAAAGCCAGTACTCGTTTGAGGTATGTTTAGGAGCTCAAAATAGGATGCTAAATAGCCATCCTCCCCAGGAGTTCCATGTACTGTGTTGAATACGACATCTGGAACAATGTTATGTGTGCCATTGTTAAAACTAAAATCAGCTTTGTTAACGCTGTGTTGAATGCCACTAGGATCTAGATAAAACCAGTTTTCACGAGTAATATGAATTGGAAAGGTATTATAGATTTGCCTATCTAAAGATGCACACACTACCATTCCACTCTGGATAGAAATTCCAAATTCGGTGGAATATCCACCCATAACTACCGCAACATTAATTTTATTCATACTAGTTGTTTAAATCCCACGTTAACAAAAATATCACTAATAGAGATAAACTTACTAAATTTAGGTTTACTATTTTTGTGAACTAACCTAATACGTATGACTTTCATAAAATTCTTATTTACTAAAGCTTTTTTAAAACAGTTGGGGTTTGCAATTTTAGCCTTAATAGTCTTAGCTTTTATTGTGCTTTGGTGGTTAAAGTTTACCACTAACCATGGACAGCAAATAGAGGTGCCAGATTTGGCCAAAATGACGATAGCCGAAGCAGAAGTGGCTTTGGAGGAAGTTGACTTGGTCTATGTAGTGATGGATTCCACAAATTACAATCCCAATTATCCTTATAAAACGGTTATTGAGCAATTGCCGGCTGCTGGTAAATTTGTGAAAGAAAACAGAAAAATATATCTTTCCTTAAACCGAAGTGGCTATCCAATGATTGCGATTCCTCCTGTAGTAGGTAAAACTAGAAGACAGGCGGAACCAACATTAGCGGCAATTGGGTTTAAGATTGGGAACATAGACTATCGAAGGTACATTGCCAAAGATGAAGTTCTTGAGATTAGACATAAGGGCGCAAAGTTACAGCCTGGAGATAAATTGCAGAAGACTTCGGTTATTGATCTTGTCTTAGGAGATGGGAAGGGTGGTCTTAATAGAGAGGTGAAGAAAGAAGAGACAGACGAAAGTTCAGAAACAACAGGAGATGCAGGAAATTAACGGCCCAGAAGAACTGCCTAAAAATGGCGGTGACGAACTCTATGAGCATTTCAGGTTTGTTGCAGACAAGGGACAGCAACCTTTACGGGTTGATAAATACCTTATGAATAAGGTAGAGAATGCGACTCGAAACAAAATACAGAAGGCTGCCAAAGATGGAAATATCTATGTCAATGACAAGACTGTAAAATCCAATTATAAAGTAAAAGCAAATGATGTGGTTCGTGTTCTTTTTGAACACCCACCCTATGAATTGCTTCTGGTCCCTGAAGATATACCTATTGATATTGTTTATGAAGATGATGATGTTTTAGTAGTAAATAAGGCCGCGGGTATGGTTGTCCATCCAGGGCATGGAAATTACAGCGGAACCCTTATTAACGCACTTACCTTTCACTTTGATAATTTGCCAAATAACAGCAGTAATCGTCCAGGTCTAGTGCATAGGATAGACAAAGATACGAGTGGTTTGTTAGTGGTTGCAAAGACAGAGCATGCTAT
>JAHZIZ010000127.1 GCA_022601215.1 Bacteroidota bacterium | reverse complement strand
ATTCAGATTATCTCTATAACTATACCATAGTCCGTGTAAATGACCATGAGATTGCTCAGGACCTTATTTCTGAAACTTTCCTAGCTGGCTTAAAATCTAAAGACAACTTTAAGGGAGAAGCAACAGAACGCACCTGGCTTATTTCCATATTAAAGCGAAAAATCATCGATTACTATCGCAAAATAAATAGCAATAAAGGAAAGGCTGAGGTTCGTGTAAATTATAGTAGTGAAGAAAGCGAAGGAGATTGGTTGGAAGAGCGCGTAAGTGACCCATACGATCGCACCGCTGAAGACACCATGGAAAATGAAGAATTAGGCATGGCTATTTATGGTTGTCTGGACACACTCCCAGATAAACAAGCCACCATTTTTAAAATGAAAACAATTGATGGTTTTGATACCGAAGCAATTTGTAATGAATTTAATATTACTCCGTCTAACCTTTGGGTAATCATTCATCGGGCGCGTAAAGGAATGGCAGATTGCCTAGAAACTAATTGGTTTTAATAAAGAATATGAATATAAAATTAGAATGCCACGAGGCAAATCACTTTTGTGATAAGAATCAATATAAAGAGGCTACTTTTTGGGAGAAAGTTCGACTCAACATACACTTAATTTACTGTCGTGCTTGTAGAAAATATACAGTTCGTAACACGAAGCTTTCAAAAGCTATTAGAAACCCTAAAGTTAAGTCCGCAGACAAAGAAGCATTAAAGCAGCGCTTGCAACAAGAACTTTCTAAATAAAAGCGTTTCTTAGAAAAAGAAAAATTAGCATCCAGACAATCGGAATACTTTCCACAATAAAAGAGGCAAAGTATTTCGGTTGTTTTTTTTGTGCCAACAACAATAATATACCACTTATACTTACTGTGATAAACAAACTTATAAAATATGCTTGCGATAAGTCATCTCTAAAACCTTCCAATAAAACTACCAGCCCCAAGACTACAATTCCTAACTTTTTAGTTCCCTTTATTCCTATAACTTGAGGAATCGTTTTCAATCCTTTTGCATCATAAGGCAAGTCTCTTATTTCAAAAACCAAGGTCCAGACAATGACCAGTAAAAATATTTCTGAAAAATGAATCCACATGTCTGCATCCTCGAAACTCGTTTGAGTAACCAAAGGAAGAAATACGGTAACGCCAGCCCACACCAAGGCAACAACAAAAATTTTTAAACCAGATATAGTTCGAAGGCTTCTTTTATTAAAAAAAGGAAGCGCATATAGTAAAGTAAAAGTGGCGAACAATCCAGAAATAACAACGATCTCTCTTGATAATTGAAACAAAAAATATAGCGCACAACCCATACAAAAAAAAGAGAAAAGTTGAATCAGTTTTAAACCATCAGCAAGGCTTCGATGATGCAACCCAGCCATTCGAGCATATTTAATAAAATTATAGCCCGTAATACTTGCAAAAAATATAAAAAATAGAATTTCGGGTGTCTGCGAAATATCAAAAACCCAAAGAGTTATTAAAGATATAGAAGTCACGGACAATGCCACATGTATACTGGCATTGATATAAAAATCGAATAGACTTCTCAAAATTCGCATTAAACAAAAATACCTAAAGTGTTAGTAACTCTAATTATTCGTTGAAAAATTATCCTTCTACAGGTAAGAAAACAATATATTTTTCCTCTTTATGTCGTAATTTTGCTAAAATTTAATCAGCAGTTAATGAACACTTCTTCTTTTGCCCTTAGACATATTGGTCCACGACGTTCAGACCTCCCCAAAATGCTCAGTACCATTGGAGTTGAAAGCATGGAACAACTCATTTTTGAAACCATCCCAAATGATATTCGTTTAAAACAGGATATCACCTTAGATGCGGAAATGAGTGAACAAGAATACTCAGAGCATATTAACGGTTTGGCCTCAAAAAACAAAGTATTTAAAACGTATATGGGGTTAGGATATCACGCGGCTAATACGCCCGCAGTGATTCAACGTAATATTCTCGAAAACCCGGGTTGGTACACAGCATATACACCATATCAAGCAGAAATTGCTCAAGGAAGACTTGAGGCACTTCTCAATTACCAAACCATGGTGACTGATCTTACAGGAATGGAATTGGCGAACGCATCGTTGCTGGACGAATCAACGGCAGCAGCTGAGGCTATGGCCTTATTATTTGCAGTTAGAGAACGATCGCAAAAGAAAAGCAATGTGGTGAAGTTTTTCGTTTCTGAAGAAATTCTTCCACAATCCCTTTCACTCTTGCAAACTCGTTCTGCTCCTCTCGGAATTGAATTGGTGGTAGGAAATCATGAGGAGTTTACCTTTTCATCAGACTACTTTGGTGCCATTCTTCAATACCCTGGAAAAAGTGGAAAGGTGTATGACTACGCCGACTTTACGGCAAAAGCTAAAGCCGCTGATATAAAAGTTGCGGTAGCAGCAGACATACTGAGCTTAGTAAGCTTAGAAGCTCCTGGTAATTTTGGGGTAGACGTAGTCGTAGGAACAACACAACGCTATGGTATTCCTTTAGGGTATGGTGGGCCACACGCCGCTTATTTTGCTACCAAGGAAGCTTATAAACGTAACATTCCAGGAAGAATTATTGGGGTAACCAAAGACACGAATGGAGACCGTGCTCTACGTATGGCATTACAAACACGCGAGCAACATATCAAACGAGATAAGGCAACTTCCAACATCTGTACCGCTCAGGTATTATTGGCTGTCATGGCAGGTATGTATGCAGTGTATCATGGCCCCAATGGTCTAAAAGACATTGCGACAAAGGTGCACCATAAAGCAACAACTCTTGCTCATTCATTGGAAAAATTAGGCCTCCATCAAGCCAATGAAAGTTATTTTGACACTATCGCGATAAAGGCAGATTCTGAAGCTATTAAACAATGTGCCGAAAAACACAGCATCAATTTCTATTATCCAGATGCCGAAACGGTTTCTATTTCAATAAATGAAACGACTACATTAAAAGACCTCAATGCTATTATAGCTGTTTTTGCTGAAACAACTGGTAAAGAGGCGACAGTCATATCTGAAATAAAACCTGGAAACGCAATTCCCAAAGCCGTGGCAAGAACGTCAGAGTTCATGACCAATGAAGTATTTAACAGCTATCATAGTGAAACCGAATTGATGCGATACATTAAGAAGTTAGAGCGTAAAGATTTAGCTCTAAACCACTCGATGATTTCATTAGGCTCGTGTACAATGAAGTTAAATGCAGCGGCAGAAATGCTCCCGTTAAGCGATGCGCGATGGGGTGGAATTCATCCTTTCGTTCCGGTAGATCAAGCTGAAGGATATCAAGTAATGTTGAAAAAATTAGAAGATCAGTTAACTGAAATAACTGGTTTCGCTGGAACATCTTTACAACCTAACTCTGGAGCACAAGGGGAATATGCTGGCCTTATGGTAATTCGAGCCTATCACGAATCACGGGGAGATCATCATAGAAATATTTGTCTAATTCCTTCTTCCGCGCATGGAACCAATCCTGCAAGTGCAGTAATGGCGGGGATGAAAGTTGTGGTGACGAAGGCTACAGCAGAAGGAAATATTGATGTAGACGATTTAAGAGCAAAAGCAAAAGAGCACAAAGAAAATTTGGCAGCACTAATGGTTACCTACCCATCTACTCATGGAGTATATGAGAGTGCCATTAAAGAAATTACCAGTATCATCCATGAAAATGGTGGTCAAGTCTATATGGATGGTGCCAATATGAATGCTCAGGTAGCCTTAACAAATCCCGGAGCCATTGGAGCCGATGTTTGCCACCTTAACCTCCATAAAACTTTCGCTATCCCTCATGGCGGAGGTGGCCCAGGAGTAGGACCTATTTGTGTTGCAAAACAACTAGTCCCCTTTCTTCCCAGCAACCCTGTAGTGGCAACAGGAGGTGTCAATGCCATATCTGCCATATCTGCAGCCCCATGGGGAAGTGCATTGGCCTGCTTAATTAGTTATGCGTATATCTGCATGCTAGGAGAAAATGGATTGAAAAAATCAACCGAATATGCTATTCTAAATGCCAACTATATCAAAGAGCGCTTAAAAGGGTCCTACGAAGTTTTATATGCTGGAGAAAGAGGAAGAGCTGCTCACGAAATGATTATCGATTGTCGTCCATTTAAAGAAAAAGGAATTGAGGTTACGGATATAGCCAAACGCCTTATGGATTACGAATTTCATGCCCCAACAGTGTCTTTCCCAGTAGCCGGAACCATGATGATCGAACCAACGGAAAGTGAAAGTCTCGAAGAATTAGATCGTTTTTGCAATGCTATGATTTCCATTAGGAAAGAAATTGATGCTCCCGATATAAGTATTCTTAAAAACGCGCCTCACACTCAAGCTATGTTGACTAGTGATCGTTGGGATTTCCAATATAGTAGACAACAGGCAGCCTTTCCACTGTCTTATATTAGCGAGAATAAATTTTGGCCTACTGTACGTCGAGTGGACGATGCCTATGGAGATAGAAACTTAATATGCACCTGTGCTCCTATCGAAGAATATATGGAGGCCTAACACAAGTCACAATTATTACCAATAAAACGAAGCCCAAAATACGAATTTGCTAATTTTGGGCTTTTATATTGCGAATACCTCAAATCCACAGTATTTACCTACATTCTATGATGCTAGTTAGGTTTGTTTAGTTATTTTTAACAAATTTTCAAGGGCAATGAATAGTATAATCACCGGAGTAGGTAGCTTTATTCCTAGTAAAGTAGCCCCAAATGAGGGGTTTGAAAATCACGACTTTTATAACGAAGATGGATCTGGATTTAATCACGAGAACACCGTAATTATTGAAAAGTTCAAAGCCATTACTGGTATTGAAGAAAGACGCTATATCAAAAACAACTTAGTAACCTCTGAAATTGCTCTATTCGCTGCCGAATCGGCAATTGCAGATGCGAGTATTGATAAGGAAACACTCGATTACATTATCGTTGCACATAATTATGGAGACATAAAACACGATTCGCAACAGAGTGATACTGTACCGAGTATGGCCTCCAGAGTAAAGCATTTACTTCGAATAAAAAATCCAAATTGTGTAGCCTATGATTTGCTTTTTGGATGTCCTGGATGGGTGGAAGGTGTTATACACGCTCAGGCATTTATTAAAGCTGGAATGGCAAAACGCTGCCTTGTTATTGGTGCAGAAGCTCTATCCCGAGTAGTAGATCCCCATGATCGCGATTCAATGATCTATAGTGATGGTGCCGGCGCCACAATTATTGAAGCCACCGAAACGGATACCACTAGCGGCATCTTATCGCATGCAAGTGCCACCTACACCTACGATGAAGCTCATTTTATTTATTTTGGTGAATCCAACAATCAGGATGTAAATAATGGGCGTCGTTACATTAAAATGTATGGTAGAAAGATTTATGAATTTGCACTGAGTAATGTACCTAAAGCAATGAAAGATTGCCTGGACAAAAGTGGCGCGAGTATCGACGAAGTTAAAAAAATCTTCATACATCAAGCCAATGAAAAAATGGATGAGGCAATCATTAAGCGCTTCTTCAAACTGTATGGGACAGAAGCACCGACAGATGTGATGCCAATGACTATTGACAAACTAGGGAATTCTAGTGTTGCCACTGTTCCTACTGTATTTGATTTGGTAACCAAAGGAAAGCTGGAAGGGCACGAGGTAAACAAAGGAGATATCGTTATCTTTGCTAGTGTTGGGGCAGGAATGAACATCAACGCCATTGTATACCGAATGTAAGCCTAACCGCAGTTGCGGAACAAACTATGTACGAGAAAACATTTCCGAATAAACGCTACAAACACACCTATCGTTTCCTAAAAGAATGCATCTCGAAAGAGGAATCCATTTTAGATTTAGGAGTGACCAATCCTTTTTCTGAAATTTTAACAACGAAAGGTTATAATATTACAAACACGGAAGGAGAAGATTTAGATTTAAATACTGCCTCTGTGAAAACAACAGATTACGACGTTGTAACTGCTTTTGAAATATTTGAACACCTTGTATCTCCATTTAATGTAATCCATGATATCAAAGCGAAAAAACTGGTAGCTTCCGTTCCACTTAAACTTTGGTTTGCATCTGCCTATCGAAGCAAGAAAGATGAACGGGATCGCCATTATCATGAATTTGAAGATTGGCAATTTGATTGGTTGTTAGAAAAAGCTGGCTGGCGTATTAAAAAAAGTGAAAAATTCACTAATCCAGTGAAAAAAGTAGGGATACGCCCCATTCTTAGACGGTTTACCCCACGTTATTATTTGGTGTACGCCGAGCGTAAATAATGAACTTTTACATCATCATACCTGCCTACAATGAAGAAGCTCATCTTAAAAAAACGCTTCAATCATTGACAATGCAAACACTTCTACCAAAAAAGTTGATGGTTGTAAATGATAATTCTACCGATACCACCCAAAACATCATTGACACCTTCAAGAAAGACTACCCCTTCATACAATCTATAACAACTGCTTCAGAAAAAAAACACAAACCTGGAAGTAAGATTATTCAAGCTTTTAATCAGGGACTTCTGAACTTGGACGAGCACTATGACATTATCTGCAAGTTCGATGCCGATTTAATTTTTCCAATCGATTATCTTGAAAAGATTGCTGAAATATTTCAGCAAAACCCAAAATGTGGAATGGCGGGAGGTTTTTGTTACATCGAAAGCAAAAACAAATGGGTTCTCGAGAATTTAACCAATAAAGATCATATTAGAGGTGCACTAAAAGCATATAAAAAAGATTGCTTTCAACAAATAGGAGGTTTAAAAAGTGCCATGGGATGGGACACCCTCGATGAACTACTAGCCCAATATCACGGTTGGGAAATCAATACAGTTGAGAGCCTACAAGTGAAACATTTAAAACCAACGGGACACAATTATAAAAAGCAGGCTGGCATAAAGCAAGGGCAAGCGTTTTACCAGATGCGTTACGGATTTATCCTTACACTTATTGCCGCTGGAAAACTCGCGGTAAAAAAGAAAAGCCTGCGCTATTTTGTCCATTGCTTACAAGGTTATTTTAGAAATGATTCGGATTATCTTGTTACACAGTCGGAAGGTAGTTTTATCCGAAAACATCGATGGAAGGGAATTAAAAGCAAACTATTTTAATCACATAACGCTCAGTTAACACTCCATTTTCTTCATTATCCGTACTTTTGAACGAACAACCCATCTTTTATGAAAAAAGCAATTTTCTTAACCATCTTAATAAGTCTACTCAGCTGTAATAAAACAAAAAAACAAAACGTAGCTGCAGCCTCTCAAACTAAGACCGAGACACCAAAAAACATCATCTTAGTTATTGGAGACGGCATGGGTCTTAGCCAAGTATCTGTTGGCCAATTTTACAGTGATCAGGCTTCCAATTTTGACCGTTTTACAACGATCGGCCTCATTAAAACCTCCTCGTCTTCGCATCTCATCACGGATTCGGCCGCAGGGGCGACTGCCTATTCATCTGGCATAAAAACCTATAATAAATCCATTGGCATGAAGCCAGACTCTACCGCGATAACCAACATTGTTGAAACTATTTCAAAACAAGGAATGGCGACTGGATTAGTAGCTACTTCTTCCATAACCCATGCTACACCGGCTGCTTTCTATGCGCATACCAAGACAAGATATATGTATGAAGACATTGCAACCTACCTGCCTAAATCGGGTATTGACTACTTCGCAGGTGGCGGACTTAAATTTTTTAATAAAAGAAAAGACGGACAAAATTTATTACCCACACTGTTATCAAATAATTTTGTGATTGATACTGTATCACTTCCATCCACAGTTTCTGAAAAAAAACATGCCATCCTACTCGCACAAAACTCAATGCCTAAAATGCAAGAAGGCCGGGGTGATTTCTTAGAAAAAGCTTCTCTTTTGGCTATTAAAAAATTATCACAAACTAAAGAAGGCTATTTTTTAATGGTAGAAGCATCTCAAATTGATTGGGGTGGGCATGACGAGGATCCAGACTATTTGATTGCCGAACAACTCGATCTTGACCGCACCCTAGGCGTTCTATTAGACACGCTTGGTGATCATTCGGAAACCTTGGTCATAGTGACTGCCGATCATGAAACTGGCGCCTTCTCCCTGGCAATGGAAGGCACAGATTACAATAAAATAAAACCTAGTACGTCTTCTAGTGAGCATTCCGCCACCATGGTTCCTGTTTTCGCAAAGGGCCCAGGAGCTGAAATTTTTGGAGGCATCTATGAGAACAATGAAATCTATCATAAAATGATGCAATTATTAGCTAACAATTAGGATAGTAAAAGGCATCCCAAAAAGCAAACATTAATTTTAGTACCTTCGTCATAGACCACCTACTATGAAATACCTTCACGATATAGGCTCCTATTTTTTGATGCTAAGATCCGTTTTTAGTCGTCCCACTAAGGGATCTGTACTTAAAGACCTTATTCTGAAAGAAATAGATGAGCTTGTTATTAATTCGCTCGGCATTGTAGCCTTTATTGCATTTTTTGTAGGAGGTGTGGTTGCCATTCAAACAGCACTCAATATAGACAACCCCTTAATACCAGCATATCTGGTAGGTTTTGCAACAAGGCAATCTATTATTCTGGAATTCGCACCCACTTTCATTTCTATTATCATGGCCGGAAAGATGGGTTCATTTATTACATCGAGTATTGGCTCCATGCGAGTAACAGAACAAATCGATGCACTAGAGGTAATGGGAATTAACTCCTTAAATTATCTGGTTTTTCCTAAAATTATTGCACTATTATTCTATCCATTTATAATTGCAATCGCTATGTTTTTAGGAATACTAGGCGGCTGGGTGGCTGGTGTTTATGGAGGCTTCAGCACTAGTGAAGCCTTTATACAAGGGCTGCAAGAAGACTTCATCACCTTTCACATCATCTATGCCTTTATAAAAACATTCTTGTTTGCTTTTATTCTTGCCACTGTTCCTTCATGGCAAGGGTTCTACATGAAAGGTGGAGCATTAGAAGTAGGGAAAGCGAGCACTAACTCTTTTGTATGGACTAGTGTATTAATTATATTGGTGAACTTCACCGTAACTTCTTTATTACTCAGCTAATGATCACCGTAGAAAATCTTCATAAGAGCTTCGGAAAAGAGCACATTTTAAAAGGACTTAGCACTTCTTTTGAAAAGGGTAAAACCAACTTAATTATTGGACAAAGCGGTAGTGGTAAAACTGTTTTCTTGAAGTGTCTTCTTGGGCTATTTGAAAGTAATGAAGGTAAAATTATTTACGAGAACAAAGCCATACAAGAAATGGACGAAGAGGAAAAAACCAACCTCCGAAAAGAAATAGGAATGGTCTTTCAAGGGAGTGCATTATTTGACTCCATGAATATCGAAGAGAATGTCATGTTTCCCTTGCGGATGTTCACCAAAAAGAAAAAATCCGAAATGCTCGAACGTGTGAATGAAGTTCTCAAGCGGGTTAATTTAGAAAACGTCAATAAAAAAATGCCATCAGAAATATCTGGAGGGATGCAAAAACGTGTTGCGATTGCCAGAGCCATTGTAAATAATCCGAAGTACTTATTTTGCGACGAACCTAACTCAGGGTTGGATCCTAGAACAGCGATTCTTATCGACAACCTAATTCAGGAAATCACCAAAGAATACAATATGACCACGGTAATTAATTCTCACGATATGAATTCCGTTATGGAAATTGGTGAGAAGATCGTATTTCTTCAAAAAGGAAATCTAGCGTGGCAAGGAGACAACACTCAAATCTTTAAGACCGACAACAAGGACGTAACGGACTTTGTGTATTCATCTAATCTATTCAAGAAAATTCGAGAAGTTCAGATACAGTCACAATAAAAATTTATGAACTCTCTACCT
>JAHZIZ010000126.1 GCA_022601215.1 Bacteroidota bacterium | reverse complement strand
AGCAGAAGCAAAATAAGATTCTTATACCTTAAAATATAAAGCATCTTCAGCAATGAAGATGCTTTTTTGTTATAGTAAAAAGGAAGTAATTACTACTTTTATTCAATGGAATACACACCGAGATTCTTATATGAAATATACAAGATTAACCAAAGAACAATTTGAAGAACTGCATCCAGAATTCATCAACTTTTTAGCCACTCAATCTATTACAGGCAAAGAGTGGAGTGATATTAAAGAAAAACAACCAGACGTTGCTGAACAGGAGTTAGATGTCTTTAGTGATCTAATTTGGGAAGGTGTTCTGAGCAAAGCTAAATTTCTTCAAAATAGTGCGCCAAACCAGTTGTTCCTTTTTAAACTAGCCGAATCTGAAATGCACCTCATTATGGTTAAGGTGAAAACACCTGAAGTTAATCTAACTACGGAGGAAGGGATGAAATGGCTTCAGGAAAATTTGAATGATAAGTCTGTGGAACTCTTTACGGCCACCAAAGTATATTCTAAAGATAAAAATGGAGATATTTTTGAGTTAATTATGCAAGGGGCAATAATCGTTGACGGCATTCTTTATGAAGCCTTTTCCAACGTTGTGTCAGCATAGCATAAAATGCATTAGGTGTACTCGACTATTCTCTCACTAACTATTCATATCTCAAACTCTCAATAGGATCGAGTCTAGAAGCTTTTCTGGCAGGGTAAATTCCAGAGATTAGGGCCACAAGAAAACTCATAATAACCGCTGCAATCATCGCTTCCCACGGTACTTTGAAGGCAACTTCATAGAATTGAGCAATACCATAACCGGCCGCTACTCCTAAAATAATTCCTAGAATACAGCCAAATTGACCAATCACTACTGCCTCCATAAAGAATTGCGTGGAAATGGTTTTTCGTTTAGCGCCAATAGCTTTTCGCACTCCAATCTCTCGAGTTCGTTGAGCAACACTAACCAACATGATATTCATAAGTGCAATGGACGAACCTAAAATGGTGATAATACTAATAATCCAAGCGGCAGCACCTAGAAATCCCGAAACCTCTCCAATAATACTGAGAAGGTCATCACTGCGTTGAATTCCAAAGTTGTTCTCTTCTACGGGTTGTAGTTTTCTAACATTTCTAAAAACACGTGTAGCTTCCTCTTGAGCGCCTTTCAGCATTGTATTTTCATTCACTCTTACGCTAATGGTATAATTAATATTAGGAGCTGTAAAAATCCCACGTGCTACTTGAATTGGTATGATTACTTTTAAGTCCTGATTGTTTCCAAAAGATGAGCCTTTGGATTCTAAAACTCCAATCACTTTAAATTTTACGCCACGGATACTAATTGTTTTTCCTATTGGGTTTTCTGTTTCAAATAAGTTTTTTGTAAAATCAGATCCAATAATGGCTACTCTCGAATTGTTTTGTACATCGAAAAAAGTAAAACCTCGACCATTCTCTATTTTACTTCCCGTATTTGAAAGGTAATGCTCATTCGTTCCGTAAACTTGAACCTCGGGATCAGTCTTTTTACTTTCGTATTTTACCTCCGCTCGGGCAGTTCCTCTAAAGGATACTGAAGTTTGTGAGTAAGGATATTGAAATTTCTCGGTAAAGCCTCGTACGTCGTTATAGTTAATAATTGGGTTGATTTTCTCCCGTTCACCACCCCCACGCTGTATGTTAAACTCATAGCGTTGAATATTGAACGTATTGGAACCCATGGTGTCAAAATTTCCTCCAAATACAGTTTCCATAGCATCCACACCACTTAAGGTGCCCACTAATGCTAAGATTCCCAAACCAATAATGACAATGGTAAGAATGGTCTTTAATAACTGACTTCTAATGGAACCCAGTGCAATACGAACGTTTTCGCGAAACAATCCAAACATAGTTTTCTTCTCAAGTTTTTACATTAGACTACAAACCGAGCTTAAAGTTACCAATTATTCTAATTTACTTACTATTATGCGCAAGAATTATGATATTTGCAGTAGTTAAAATTTAAAATTCATTCTAGTGGCCCAGAAACCATCTATTCCAAAAGGAACCCGAGATTTTTCACCTAATGAGGTTGTGAGACGTAATTACATTATGGATGCCATTCGTGGTTCGTTCACTTCGTATGGTTTTCAACCTATAGAAACTCCTAGTTTTGAAAATAGCGAAACCTTGATGGGGAAGTATGGAGAAGAAGGCGATCGATTAATTTTTAAGATATTGAACAGTGGAGACTACCTTCGAAAAGTGGATGAGGGATTGTATGCTGAAAAAGATAGCGGTAAGATCACCTCTAAGATCTCTGAAAAAGCCTTGCGGTACGACCTAACGGTACCCTTTGCTCGTTATGTAGTCCAGCATCAAAATGATATTACCTTTCCTTTTAAGCGCTATCAAATACAACCGGTATGGCGTGCAGATAGACCACAGAAAGGACGTTTTAGAGAGTTCTATCAATGTGATGCGGATGTGGTGGGAAGCACTTCCTTATGGCAAGAGGTAGAATTGGTGCAATTGTATGACGATGTATTCTCTCAACTGAAATTAGACGGGGTAACTATAAAAATGAACAACCGAAAAATTTTAAGTGGTATCGCTGAAGTGATCGGGGAAGAAGATAAACTGATTGACTTTACAGTAGCCTTAGATAAGTTGGATAAAATAGGCGAGGAAGGAGTGAAAACCGAAATGCTTTCGAAAGGTATTTCTGAAACTGCCATCAATAAAGTACAACCGCTATTTGAAGCCTCTGGAAGTGCCGAAGAAAAATTGACAATGTTATCTGGTTTACTAGCAACTTCCAAAACGGGAATGACAGGAATTGGGGAATTAAAATTTATAGTTGACACTATTTCGCAATTAGGGTTGAAAACTGCGAGTTTAGAGGTGGATGTTACTTTAGCTAGAGGGCTTAATTATTATACTGGAGCCATTTTCGAAGTAGCTGGGCCAAAAGGAGTCGCGATGGGTAGTATTGGAGGAGGAGGTCGTTATGATGACCTTACTGGGATCTTTGGATTAAGAGATGTGAGTGGTGTAGGGATCTCTTTTGGTTTGGATCGAATATATTTAGTAATTGAAGAGTTGGGCTTGTTTCCCGATACAGTGTCTGCGACTACCCAAGTACTGTTTATGAATTTTGGAGAGACCGAGGCGCTTTATGCAATGAAGGCTATTAATGAACTCAGAGCACAAGGTATCAGCGCAGAGCTTTATCCTGATGCGACTAAGTTTAAGAAACAAATGAACTATGCCAATAAACGAGCTATCCCATTTGTTGTGCTGGCCGGTGATGAAGAAATGGAAGTGGGAAATTACACCTTAAAGAATATGGAGAACGGGACTCAGGAAACACATAGTTTAGAGTCACTTTTGGTTGCTGTGACATAAATGACTGACATTAGATAAAACTCTACTCCCATTGAGATAGGAGTAGAGTAGTATATGCTTTGCCTTCCATTATTCATTAACACATTGGCCATTAACGAGAATACCGCAGATGGCACCTAGACAAGAAGTCGTTCTAACTTGACATGGTCCAGTACAAACAAATGGAAATGGAGAAAAAGCGGGTCCTGAAGAACAGAATTGCATTGGCATTACCTCCATATTGCTAAAATCGATATAGGTATATGTACCATTATCAATATCGGCTTTGTCGGTCTTCAGTATTTCAAACCTTTCCTGGCCAGTCTTACTACCTACTACTAAATAGTAGTAACCAGCATTGTTACTATACTGAGCATCTATAGTCGTCACCTCGTCAAACAGAGATACAAAATTCGTCTCTATGGAGGTAAACAACGAATTACTTTCCATCGTTTTAATGAAATCGCCTTTAAGCACTTCTACATACTCTGAAGGAAGATTTTCTGGATACTTCTCATTATTGAAAGATGTAAAGCTAACAACAGTAAACGCAAACGCCGTAATGGCGAATAAATAAAATAAATTTTTCATAAATAAATGATTTTATGTATTCCTACTCTATTCTGGCTTTTCGGAAACCGCCTTTTTAAATAGGTTAAAAAAGGCACGCATTCTTACGGCAGATCATTAGTTATTTAAAGAATCTGGACCAATTTATCCAATCAACGGCCTTTACATTTTTTTTATGCCGTGTTCGATGGATTGATGCTTTATTAAAGAGTTTGAATTATAAGCGAATGAGTTTATGTATATCGGCCTCTTAAATGTCTTGAGTCTCTTAATTTATATAGGATGCTTAAGAATAAAAATGAGAGGTAAGTCTTACCTTTGTTTCAATTCAATATGTTTTATTCATGACATCATTAAAGAGAATAGATGAACTGCTGTCTGGACGAATGCAGCGACTAGGCATTCCGCTATTGAGAATTTCTTTTGCGATTATTTTTATATGGTTTGGAATTCTTAAACCTTTGGGGCTTTCAGCAGCCGAGCCATTACTCAAGGCTACCGTTGCTTGGATGCCTTTTGGACGGCCAGAATCTTGGTTACATATCATCGGTTGGTGGGAAGTACTTATAGGAGTTTGTTTCCTATTTAATAAAACGACCCGAATCGCTATTTTACTATTATTATTACAAATGGCAGGTACTTTTATGCCTATGGTATTATTGCCAGAAGTCGTATATCAAAAACCATGGGCACTTTATTTACCTACCATGGAAGGGCAGTATATTATTAAAAATGTAATGATAATTTCGGCAGCACTTGTTATTGGTGGGAACATAAAGTTAACTCGTTAATTACTTTTCT
>JAHZIZ010000125.1 GCA_022601215.1 Bacteroidota bacterium | reverse complement strand
TCACGCCAAAACATTTAAAAATTGCCAAAGCTCAATTAGAAAAAATAGTTGAGGGGTATACCCGTGAGAGTGGAGTGCGAACATTAGAAAAACAAATTGCAAAAATGGTTCGCTATGCGGCGATGAAGATCGCCATGGAGGAAGAGTATGAAGTAAAAATAAGTAATGAGATTATTGTCGAAGTATTAGGAGGGCCTAAGTTAGAGCGTGATAAATATGAAAATAATGATGTAGCTGGTGTAGTTACAGGATTAGCTTGGACTCGAGTTGGAGGAGATATTTTGTTTATTGAATCTGCATTGTCTAAAGGAAAGGGGCAACTAACCATGACAGGTAACTTAGGAAAGGTGATGAAGGAGAGTGCCACTATTGCTTTAGAATACTTAAAATCTAACTCAGATTTATTAGGGATTTCTCCCAAAGTATTTGAAGACTATAATATACATATCCATGTGCCAGAAGGAGCAACTCCTAAGGATGGGCCAAGTGCTGGGGTTACCATGCTCACCTCACTAGTATCATTGCTTACACAGCGTAAGGTTAAGAAGAGCTTAGCCATGACAGGTGAGATTACTTTACGTGGTAAAGTCTTACCTGTTGGTGGAATTAAAGAAAAAATTCTAGCGGCAAAGCGAGCAAAGATCAAAGAGATTATGTTGTGTGAGGATAATCGAAGAGATATAGAAGAAATTAAACCCGAATACCTGAAAGGATTGACGTTTCATTACGTTAAAGAGATGAGTGAAGTGATTGATTTGGCTATTACCAAGCAGAAAGTAAAAAATGCAAAAAAGCTATAATCTTTAAATCTCATTTCAGAATTAGTGGATGAGCTAAAAATAAATTATCATTGTACTCGTTTTATTGCTACGAAGCCTTTTCAAATTAATGAATAATAAGCTAGTCTTTTTATTAGCCCTATTTCTAGCCTCTACTACTTATGCGCAAGTAGGGGGTCGTAGCACTTATCAATTTCTCAATTTACAGATTTCACCAAGACAAGCTGCTCTTGGAGGCAAGACCATAACAAACTATGATTATGATCCTACACAAGGATTGTATAATCCTGCGAGTATCAATCCTGAAATGGACAATCAATTGTCCGTTAATTACAATAACTATTTAGGAGATATTAATTATGGTTCGGCGGCTTACGCTTATTTATGGGACCGACGGACACAAGTGTTGCACACGGGAGTTACCTATATAAACTATGGGAATTTTGACGGGTATGACGAACAAGGTAATGAGACCAGTAGTTTTGGAGGTGGTGAATTGGCCTTGTCGGTAGGTCATGCTAGAAATATTGCGTTTACCAATTTCCATGTTGGGGTGAATGCAAAATTGATTTCTTCAAAATTAGAGCAATATTCTTCTTTTGGAGTTGCTGTTGATATCGGTCTTATGTATGTTTATGAAGATTGGGATCTACATTTTGCTGCGGTAGCAAGAAATGTAGGAACGCAGTTGACACCCTACGATATTAGTGTCGAAAAACTACCATTTGAATTGGTGTTAGGGGCGTCACAAACGCTAGAAAACATTCCTATTAGATGGCATTTTACTTTAGAAAATATGCAGCGATGGAAAGTTGCTTTTGCTAACGAAAATAGAGACCAGAGTGATTTAGAAGGAAATTCTACTTCCGAAAAGATCAACTTTTTTGACCATGCATTTCGCCACATGATTTTTGGAATAGAACTATTCCCAGAAAGTGGGTTTAATATTCGGTTAGGGTATAATGTGCGTCGTGGTGAAGAACTTCGTATTTTAGAACAACGAACTTTTGCGGGTTTAAATGCAGGATTCTCTATTAAATTCAACAAAATTCGTCTGAGCTATGCCTATTCTAAATATAGTAGTGCAGCGGCCTCTAGTTATTTTGGACTTAACGTGAACCTTCAGTAATGCATACCATTACCATTGCCGTGGACGGCCATTCTTCTACCGGAAAAAGCACCTTAGCTAAACAATTGGCAGACTATATTGGTTATATCTATGTGGATACTGGCGCCATGTACAGAGCCATAACCTTGTTTGCGTTGCGAGCAGGTTTTGTAGTTGAAGGGAAGTTACAAGCCGATAAATTAATCAATGTGTTAGCTGATATCACTATTGCGTTTCAGAAAAATTCTGAAGGCAAAGCCGAAGTCTATCTCAATGGCGAAAATGTAGAGAAGCAAATCCGCACCTTGGCGGTTTCCGAACAAGTAAGTCCAGTAGCTACTATTTCTGAAGTACGATCAAAGCTCGTTGAGCAACAGCGTAACATGGGAGAGGGGCAAGGTATTGTAATGGATGGTAGAGATATAGGAACAGTGGTGTTTCCCGATGCGCAGCTAAAGGTGTTTATGACAGCTTCTTCTAAAGTTCGCGCTCAAAGAAGATATGATGAGTTACGAGGACGTGGAGATGAAATTACTTTTGACCAAGTCCTAGAAAACATCCAAGAGCGTGATTATATTGATTCCACGCGCGAAGATTCTCCACTACGACAAGCCAAAGATGCTATTGTAATTGACAACAGTGATATGAACTTAGAAGATCAATTTCATGTACTACTACAGTTGGCTAAGGATAGAATTGCAGGTAGGATTTAACACAAAAAAACCTCCGAAGCTATCGCTAGCTAGGGAGGATTGAAATAAATCTTAGTGATTACCGAAAACTATAGGATTAATTTCAAGTCGTTTTTAGTGTACACACAGCCTTCTTCTCTCAGGAAGAAAATATCCCTGCGCTGTGTCTCTCTTTTCATAACCTTGTGGATGTGCTGTGCTAATTTCATAACGGTTCGTTTAGTGTGATTGATTGATTGATGAATGACCTTTGAAAATGATTATCTATAACGTCTTTTGCTATTCCAGTTAAATCCTAATGAATTTTTTGGCTTCTCTGTCAATGTGTTTCTGTCTAATGTTCTCATGATTGTTCGTTTTTTATGTTGATTGCTCCTTAGCAATAGGCAAAGGAAGTTTGATTGTTTGCTTAATAGACGAGGCTATTTTTAAAATGTTACAGTACTTGGCATAACAAAGTAGCGATTTAACAAACTTTAACAAATGAAGGTGCTTTTTTTAATTGGTAGGGGGGTATGAGCGAAGCAGTTGTAAAATACTAGCATTCTAATAGATAAACCTTTTGAAATATTAAAAAGAAACAGTACTTTTGCAGCCCTCTTAGCGATCTAGTCTGAAAATAAGAGGTGTTATAGATAAAAACAAATCCTTCTGTGTGAAGGTCGTATCCATTTCAGAAGAAACACAGAATACAAAACCCTTTCGCAGTACAAGACTATAAAAATTAGGAAGTTCGGCGAAGGAAG
>JAHZIZ010000124.1 GCA_022601215.1 Bacteroidota bacterium | reverse complement strand
ATTTAAATAAATTTACTCATATAAAATCACTATACTCATTCCTGTATATATGAATGATAAAAGTCATCATTTTTATTATAAAAATACAGAATCTTTGTTTCGAATATTAAAATCAATTATTATGATCAATCATAAAATTTCAAGCTTACTATGTCTTTTCTTTGTGATACCTTCAATGCATACTTTAGCTCAAACTTTTGAAATTGATGCCGATGTAAGAGCGCGCTTTGAATATAGACATGGTTTTAACAATCTTTTCCCAGATGACGCTGATCCTGCAGCTTTTGTCAACCAACGAACTCGGTTAAATATAGGGTACCAAGCGGAGAAATTCACGCTCTTTGTTGCTGTTCAAGATGTAAGTACCTGGGGAGATACTAGACAAATTCTGGCGATTGATGGCAATGATTCTTTTTCCCTTTTCCAGGCCTGGGGTCAATTACAAATTAACCAAAATTGGTCGACAAAAATAGGGCGGCAAGTTATTTCCTATGATGATCAACGCATTTTTGGAGGACTGGATTGGGCCATGCAAGGACGTTTTCACGATGCGGCCATTATTAAATACCATAAAGATGATTTTATCATGGACGTAGGTGGGGCCTTTAGCCAGGAACAACCTTCGAATGAAGGAACAACTTTTAACACACAAGGTTTTTTTACTTATAAAGCAATGCAGTATGCCTACCTGAAGAAAAAATGGGAGAAGCATTCTGTCAGTTTTCTATTACTAAATACAGGTTTTCAAAACTTTACCGATGATGAAGTCCCTACTGCAGATGGTGTTTCATATCGACAGACCGTTGGAACCTATTTTAAATTCCCAATACAAAACATTAATCTTTCTGGTAGCGCCTATTATCAAATTGGAGAAGCCAATGCAACAACAGACTTGTCGGCGTATCAAGTTTCCTTGGAAGGAACTTATAAAACGGACAAAATTCTATATGGCTTAGGTCTTGAACTACTTAGCGGTACCGATCAAGAAGGAAGTTCAAAAAATAATTCATTTTTTCCTTTATATGGAACCAACCACAAATTCAATGGATTTATGGATTACTTCTATGTTGGAAATCACGCCAATAATGTAGGACTAAACGACTTCTATGCCAAGGCCGTCATTACAACAAGGGGCAAATCAAATCTCCTTATTAAAGGACATTACTTCACTGCAAATGCAGATCTTTTAGATGATGCTGATGCATATTTGGGCACTGAAATAGACCTAGTATACACCCATAAATTGATGAACAATGTTAAATTAAATGTTGGGTATTCCCATATGTTCGCCTCAGAAAGCATGAGTTTAATAAAAGGAGGAAGGCCAGAAGACAATACCAACAATTGGGGTTGGGTTCAGTTAATTATCAACCCTACTCTTTTTAAAACGGAGGTAAACAAAACATCAAATTAAAAATGCACCGTATCTATAAAAAAGGTGTAATTGACACAATTACACCTTTTTAGTTTTAGACCGTTTCCTGTTACTAATTACTCAATAGTTCTTTTTTAAATTTTCCTTTGCTCTTTCGTATCCTAACCGCGACCACTTTATATTCTGGACATTTAGCTTCAGAATCGTGTATATCGCCTGTTAGATTATTAATCATTATTTCTGGAAAATGAAAAGTTGTACTTAAAATACCTTGTCTAACTTCATCAGTAATACGAGCTCGAACATCTACCTTACCGCGTGGCGATTCTATGCAAACATAGTCGCCATCGTTGATTAAGTGCTCGCTTGCATCTTGAGGATGAATCATTAAATAATCATCTTGCAAGATTAGTTCATTGGATGTTCGTCGGGTCATCGCTCCGCAATTATAATGCTCTAACTCCCTGTTTGTCGTTAGAATATATGGGTAGTCCTTGGCATGCTCCACAAGTTCCTCGGTTTCTCTCCAAGGATTAAATTCAAAATACCCCTTGCCTCTCTTAAATTCGGTCTTGTGAAGTATTTGTGTATCTGTTCCATCCTTCGCTACAGGCCATTGCAAGCCATTATCGCCTAATCTATCCCAAGAAATACCTGCAAAAAACGGTACAATTTGCGAAATCTCATCCAACATACCATCGGGCGTATAATCTGCCTGGCTGTACCCCATTTTATTCATAAGGTCTACTATAATCTGACCATCAGGTTTACTTCCCTCAATAGGCTCCACTACTTGATGCACAGCCTGCACACGACGTTCTCCATTGGTGAAAGTTCCACTCTTCTCTAGAAAAGAAGCTCCTGGTAAAATTACATCAGCTTGTTTGGCTGTTTCAGTCATGAATAGCTCCTGTACAATGACTAAATCGGTAGCATTCAAGGCCCGTATCACCTTTTGAGTGTTTGGATCTGTTTGCACCACGTCTTCTCCGATGATCCAAAGGGCTTTAAGTTGCCCTTCCAGTGCAGCATCAAACATTTCGGGTATTTTATATCCTATGTGCTTCGGAACGGTAGTTCCGTAAAATTCATTGTAAGTTGTATTAACATCATCTTTGGTTACATCTAAATAACCTGCACCTTGATGTGGTTGGACCCCCATATCGGCTGCACCTTGAACATTATTCTGTCCTCGTAATGGATTTACTCCTACACCACGTCTACCAATATTACCAGTAAGTAGGGCCAGATCAGCGATCTGCATCACCGTAAAAGTACCTTGAGAGTGTTCGGTAACACCTAAACCATGAAAAGACATAGCGTTTGGTGCTTTCGCATAATCAATAGCTGCTGCTCTTACCAAGTTTCTATCAACTCCCGATACCGCTTCCAACTTATCAAGATCTATCGCTAATATTTCATTTTTAAATTCTTCATAGCCTTCAGTACGAGCCTTCACAAATGAATCATCCACAAGCTCTTCAGAAATTATGTAATGCATCATCATATTAAGTACGGCTACATTCGTACCTGGACGTAATGCCAAATGATGGGTGGCATATTTAGCTAATTCGGTTCGTCTTGGATCAATAACAATAGATATGTTATCTGACTTCATAGAAAACTGCTTCATTTTCGCACCGGTCACTGGATGGGCATCCGTTGGGTTTGCCCCAATAACTAGAATACAATTAGTGTCCTTAAGGTCATCGATAGAATTAGTCGCTGCTCCGGTACCAAAGGTACGTTGCATTCCAAGAGCTGTGGGTGAGTGACATACTCTGGCACAACCATCTATATTATTAGTTTGTATAACGGCTCTGAAGAACTTTTGCATTAAATAGTTCTCCTCGTTTGTACAGCGTGAAGATGAAATTCCAGCAATGGAATCTGGACCAAACTCATCCTTAAAGGACGTAAACTTATCCGCAATATAGCTATACACCTCATCCCAAGAAACCTTTTCGAATTCTCCATTGCGTTTAATCATGGGGGCGTCCAATCGGTCAGGATGGTTATAAAATTTAAATGCATAGCGCCCTTTTAAGCAAGTATGTCCTTGATTAACTTCTGCATCATACGGTGCTTGGATACTTAAAATCTCTCCGTTACTTGTGGCAACTTCCAAATTACAACCCACACCGCAATACGTGCAAACCGTTCTTGTGGTCTCTTGAGGAACGATCGCTTTAGATTGGAAAACATCAGAAATTGCCGAGGTAGGGCAAGCTTGAGAACAGGCGCCACAGCTCACACAATCCGAATCAAAAAATGATTGATCTAAACCTTTGATGATGGATGAATCAAATCCTCTACCCGACATACTTAGGACAAATTCCCCTTGTACTTCATCACATGCTCGAACACAACGATAACAGTTAATGCATTTAGATAAATCTGAAGTCATATAAGGGTGACTCAAGTCTTTTGTTTTGTTCAAGTGATTTTCTCCTTCAGGATAACGCACTTCTCGAATTCCTACCTGTGCTGCGACAGTTTGCAACTCACAATTTCCATTAACTTCACAGGTTAAACAATCTAAAGGGTGGTCAGTAAGGACCAGTTCCACAATGTTTTTTCTCAATTCCTTTACTGTTTCTGTACTGGTATAAATATACTGTCCAGCGGCCACAGGTGAGTGACATGACGCCATTGTTTTAACCGGGCCCGCTTCCGTTAAAGCCACCTCAACACTGCATACTCTACAAGAACCAAATGGATCCAAATTAGGTGCATCACATAGCGTGGGAACCGTGTTTTTCTCTTTATATCGTCGTATAAAAGATAACATCGTTTCTCCTTCAAAAATCTCGAATGCTTGATTGTCTATATAGGCCGTTTTCATGATTGTTCGTCGTTGAAATAAGGTTGTAATTCGTCTTTAAAATAATTGAGTGCATTTTTCACCGGTAATGGTATCCCACCACCATGAGCACACAAGGAACCTTCCGTTAAGGTACGCAAAAGATCACTAAACAAGGTTTTATCAATCTTATAATCTGTTGTTTTGGCTTTGCTTAGTAATTCATGACCGCGCTTTGTTCCTAGTCTACAAGGAAAACATTTTCCGCAACTTTCATAAGCGGCGAAATCAAATAAATGTTCCAAGAAGTCAATCATAGGAAAGTCTTCAGGTATGGATATAATGGAGGCATGTCCTAATAAAAATCCATTCTCAGCAAACGATTCAAAATCCAAAGTTAAGTCGGGAATCTTCGTTATTGGTACTAAGCCACCTAACGGCCCTCCAATTTGTAATGCTTTTACCTTCGTTTTAAAACCACCACCTAATTCATATATGACCACCTCCATGGATGTCCCCATTTCAACTTCATACATCCCGGGATTGTTGAAAAAACTATCCAATGATACTAGTTTAGTACCAGATGAACGTTCCGTACCCAGCTGCTTCCAAGCCCCTCCTCCATGCTTCACGATATAATGAAGAGCCGCCAAGGTTTCTACATTATTAACAACCGTCGGTTTATTGAACAACCCTTTCTGCGCTGGATAAGGAGGACGTACCCGTACTTCTGGTCGTTGGCCTTCTATTGAATTTATAAGTGCAGTTTCTTCCCCACAAATGTAAGAACCTTGTGCTTGAATAATTTTAAATTCAAAATCGAACCCACTTCCTAAAATATTGGTCCCCATTAGACCTTCTACCTTTAATTCTTCAATCGCCTTATGAACTACATCAACCGCTTCCGGATATTCCGCTCGGATATATAAAATGCCATAGCTGGCATGTGTTACGTAGCCAGAAATTAGCATGCCAAACAACACAGAGTGTGGTTGCTTTTCTAACAGATATCTGTCTGAGTATGCCCCTGGATCTCCTTCATCTGCATTACAAATTATAAATTTAGTCGAGTTATCCTCTTTTCGGCAAAACTCAAGTTTTAATCCCATTGGAAATCCAGCGCCACCACGTCCTCGAACATTAGAAAGTTTTATTTCTTCTAGCACTTCCAAAGTATCTCTTTGCAACGCTTTTTTGAAAGGTTCATAGTATGTAGCTATGTCCGAAAAGGGAGCTGTTAAGATGGGATCTCCATGACTCTTTATGACATATTGATCGTCATTAAGTGCTGGCTTTTCGGAAATAATATCGTCTAATTGTTCGATAGCTTTGCCTGAATAATTTTTCCCTTTATAATGGAAAGCACTATTTTCATGGCACCTACCTAAGCACGTCATATGACCTATACTATCTGCTGAAAAATGATGTTCCAGCCTCTGCTTAACGTCTTCTTGTTTGCCAGCACATAAACAGGCAGTTCCATTACACACATAGACTTTCTTACCCTTGTTTTCTGGTTTTAGGAAATCATAAAAACTAGCGGTTCCAAAGGTATTCGCCTTCCCTATTAGAAATTCATCAGCCAAGGCAGCTAATTCTTCATCTGAAGGAGTGCCGTGTGGTTTTGCTACGCGTCCAAGGGTATCAAAAAGATTATCTGTTAACCCTTTTCTTCCTAATAATTCGCTTAAGTTATCCGACATAAATTTTTGTTGTTAATACTGGTGTATTTTATGATTCTTTATTCTATGAGCGTGCGAATAGCATGTAGCTCTATCATCCCGACAGAAAGCAAATAAGGTGATCCCTAATTCTTTTGCATAATCTACTGCCAATGAAGAAGGAGCCGATACGGCAGCTAATATTGGTATTTGGGCTCTGAAACATTTGATAATAATTTCGTAAGAAATCCGTCCACTAACCGTTACTATTTTCGCTTCCTTTAACCGACGGGTCATGATTAATTTTCCCACGACCTTGTCTACGGCATTATGCCGACCGATGTCTTCCATGGCAGCTAATAAAGTACCATCTATTGAAAATGCAGCAGCGGCATGCGTCCCTCCAGATTCATTGAAATCGAACTGAAACGTATTCATTTTTTCAAATAGCCCCTGAAGAAGTATACTCTCAATAAGCATCTCCTCTTCAATCTTCTTACTCTTATCTAGTGTATCTAAATCTGTTTTTCCACAGATGCCGCATGAAGAAACTGATAATAAACTCCGACTATTGAGATAACCTTTCCCTAACTGTTTCTCTGGAATAGCCACATTAACAGTAGTAATTACCGTTTCACTATCCTCCTTGTTAAACACTACCGTTGGAAGATTAGGCTTATTTGTAATAATATCTTCAGAATGTAATAACCCACGTACTAAACATTCGTCCTCACCCGGCGTCCTCATTGTTACCGTAAAAGGAACTCCATTAATCTGAATTTGTAGGGCTTCTTCCACAGTAAGAGCATCTGAAGTAAGTTCCTCAGAGTTTGCTAGATACTTTTTACCATTGTAGTGCCTTACAGCCATGTTGATAGGTATTCTTAGCAAAATAATAAAGATGTCAGACTTTATAAAATGCTTTACGTTAAAATCGAATGCACACGCCCAATGTTACCAAATGCGCAGACTAAAATAATCCGGATATGTTTCCATCGTTATCGATATTTATTCTTTCGGATGCTGGATGTGCTGGTAAACCAGGCATGCGCATCATGTCACCTGTAATGGGCACTAAAAACCCAGCACCGGCCGCAATCTCAATTTCTCTTACCGTTATCGTGAAGTCTTTAGGTCTACCAAGAAGTTTAGCATTATCAGATAAGGACTTTTGTGTTTTAGCTATACATACGGGTAACTTCTCCAATTTAAGATCCTTGATTGTTTTTAGGTTTTTCTTTGCTTTAGCAGTGTATTCTACTCGGCTTGCACCATAAATTTTTGTGGCTACTGCCTCAATCTTTTCCATTACATCCATATCCCAAGTGTACATGGGGTTGAATGTACTGCTACCAGAAGCAATAACATCAACGACATGTTGCGCCAATTCCAAGGCTCCCTTCCCTCCTTTTTCCCATACTTCTACTAGCGATACACGAATATTATTTTGTTCTGCAAAATCTCTAATTACCGCAACTTCACCTTCAGTGTCTGATATGAATTTATTAATAGCTATTACAGGAGTGATTCCAAACTGTTGGATGTTTTCTAAATGTTTTTGAAGATTTGGGAGCCCATTCCTTACGGCTTCAATGTTTTCTTCTTTCAAATTTTTCAGATCGGCTCCACCATGATATTTCAAGGCTCTTATGGTTGCTGTTAGTACGACAGCCTTTGGAGATATCCCTGCACTTTGACATTTAATATCTAAGAATTTTTCTGCGCCTAGGTCCGCTCCAAATCCAGCTTCCGTAACCGTATAATCGGATAGAGACATTCCCATACGAGTTGCTATAACAGAATTTGTTCCTTGGGCGATATTAGCAAATGGACCTCCATGTATTATGGCTGGATTTCCTTCAATAGTTTGCACTAAATTAGGCTTAATAGCGTCTTTTAGAAGTGCAGCCATCGCGCCCTGTACCTTCAAATCTTTTGCATAGATTGGCTCTTTCCCGATGGTATATCCAATAAAAATATTCCCTAGACGCTGCTTGAGATCTTCCATATCATCTGCTAAGCATAGAATCGCCATGATCTCCGAAGCTGCTGTAATATCAAAACCCGTTTCTCTAGGAATTCCTGAAGTTGTACCTCCCAATCCTACCACAATATTTCTTAGTGAACGATCGTTCATATCCATTACCCGTTTCCAAGCTACAGTTCGCGCGTCAATCCCAAGCGTATTAGTCTTACTTTGTAAGTTGTTGTCAATAACCGCTGCCAATAAATTATGTGCTTTTTCAATGGCCGAAAAATCACCTGTAAAATGCAAATTAATATCTTCCATAGGTAATACTTGAGAATAGCCACCACCTGTCGCCCCACCTTTTATCCCAAACACAGGTCCTAATGAAGGTTCTCTTAAGACCACCGTAGTTTGTTTTCCTAACTGGTTAAGTCCTTCAGACAAACCAATTGACATTGTAGTCTTTCCTTCTCCAGCTGGTGTTGGAGAAATTGCCGTTACTAAAATCAAATTACTCTGTTGTACTGCCTCTAAGTCAATCAAACTATGAGGCAACTTTGCTTTGTATTTACCATACATCTCGATGGTGTTTACATCTAACTTTAATGTTTCCGCAATTTCGCTAATGTGCTTTAATGTTACGGTGTTTGCAATATCTAAATCGGTCATTTTGGCTTGGTTTTAAAGGAATTAAATTAAGATTTATTCTTGAGATATTTGTTATTTATCCACCAATTGCAATCATACTGCGATTTTTACTGTGAATATTTGTGTTTGTAAACTCTTCAATAGTATTCATTCCATTTCGCACTTTCTTTTTAGAAGCAACCATCTTTTCAATTATTGGAGTGATGGCTTCTCCATTTCTAAGAGGAGTGAGCAGATCAGATTCTGACGTAGAAAATAGGCAGTTCTTAAGTTGCCCATTTGCGGTAAGTCGAATTCTATTACAACTATCGCAAAAAGGATTTGAAACCGAACTAATCACTGCAAATCTGCCTTTATAGTCTCGTATTTGATAATTTTTTGCTGTATCGTTCGGCATATCGTCTAACCTAAGAAAGTCTTTAACATCGTAATGGCGATACACTTCTTTCAAAATATCTTCAAGAGAAACCAACTTGTCCATATTCCATTTGTTACCATCGAAAGGCATGAATTCAATAAATCTTATCTGTAAAGATTGATATTTAGTTAATTCTATAAAGTCAATAATTTCGTTCTCATTAAAGCCTTTCATTAAAACACAATTCACCTTTACCTCAAAGCCTTCTTTCAACAGCAATTGGATATTATTGTACACTTTCGTAAAGTAATCCCGTCGCGTTATGGAGGCATTTTTGGCGGAACTCAATGAGTCTAGACTTACATTTATTTTCTGAATACCACATTTTTTAAACTGAGCAATAAACCGATCAACAATCACACCATTTGTGGTGATGGCTAGTTCTACAGGAAGTGATGCCAACTTCTCCATAATTAATGAAACATCTTTTCTAACCAACGGTTCACCACCCGTAAGTCGTATTTTGGTAACACCATTCGCCACAAATTCTTTGGCAATTGAATAAATCTCCTCATACGTCATAATATGGGATTTCGGAGAAAGCGTAATACCATCGGCTGGCATACAATAAGTGCAACGCAAATTACACCGCTCTGTTAGAGATATTCGCAGATAGCTATGTTCTCTGCCAAAGGAATCTGTTAGTATGGGCTTTTTTCTACTCATATTTAGTCGTGTCTTGCCCCTTTTAGAATCCTAAAAACGTGTAAAATTGATGGAAAAATTGCGTCCATGGATTCACGCGCACCATTGGTTGATCCAGGTAATGCTAAGATCAAACTGTTCTTTATAGTGCCTGCCACACTTCGCGAAAGCATGGCATAAGGCATACGATCTTGTCCATACTTGCGAATGGTTTCTTCTATTCCCGGTATTGTGCGATCTAACAATGGTTTCAAAGCTTCTGGTGTAACATCGCGCTGAGACAAGCCCGTTCCACCAGTATAAATAATCAAATCTACACCTTGAGATTGATAGTCTTTGGCCTTCTTCTGAATTATGTCTTGTTCATCCGGAATAACAATATAATCGTGTATAGATACGTCACACTGTTCCAATTTTTCAATGATTGCTTTCCCCGCTTTATCTTCTTTCTTTCCTTCCGAAATAGAATCTGAACAGACAATCACAGCAGCCTTCACATTGCGTTTAAACTTGTCCTGATAACTCGATTTTCCACCTTTTTTATCAAGTAACTTAATATGGTGAATTTCTATGCCTTTATCTATTGGTTTCAACATGTCATACATATTTAACGCCACCAAACTCGCGCCATGCATTGCTTCTACTTCTACCCCAGTTTTGTAGATAGTTTTAACCGTAATCAGCACCTTAATCTCTAGACCATCAACCGTATACTCTATCCCTGTATACTCAATAGGCAGTGGATGACAGTCTGGAAGTAGGTCTGATGTTTTTTTAACACCTAGAAGCCCAGCTGCCTTACTCATTGCGAAAACATCCCCTTTAGGTACTGTTTTATTATTAATGGCATCTATAGTT
>JAHZIZ010000123.1 GCA_022601215.1 Bacteroidota bacterium | reverse complement strand
CGATGATATCTTCTGGACCCTAAATAAGGACGGAACACGTTCAAGGACAGATTACGACACCGAAACTAATGATCCAAATAGGAATTTTAATATCTGGAATTTGGATTTAAGTTTCCGCTGGCGATTTGCTCCCGGTAGTGAAGCCACTTTCTTGTATAGAAACCAGATGTTCAAATTAGATGAGCAAGCTACACTTGGATATGGAGAAAGTCTTTCTAACCTATTTGAGGAGCCTTCTCAACATACCTTATCCCTTCGTATTACTTACTTTATTGATTATAATAATGTAAAATACCTTTTTAACAAAAAGTCGGCAGCGTTGTAAGATCGGCCTTAAAGTGTTACTTTCACACTTTAATTGCACCCTATGATTTCAGCAAAAAACGTACATAAATACTATGATCAATTACATGTCTTGAAAGGCGTTACCTTGGACATTGAGCCAGGTGAAATAGTATCGATTGTAGGTGCCTCTGGAGCGGGTAAAACTACCTTATTACAAATTTTAGGAACCTTGGACTTTTATTCAGAAGGAAGCCTGACAATTAATGGTACTGACATTTCAACGCTAAATCGAAAGGCTTTAGCTCGGTTTAGAAACGAGCATCTAGGGTTTATTTTTCAGTTTCATCAACTACTTCCAGAATTTACAGCATTAGAAAATGTATGTATACCTGCCTTCATAAAGAAAACACCTAAAGCCGTGGCCGAAAAACGAGCTAAGGAATTGTTAGCTTTTTTAGGACTTTCACATCGGGAAAATCATAAACCCAATGAGCTTTCTGGAGGAGAGCAACAACGTGTGGCAGTGGCCAGAGCTCTTATAAATAATCCCGCAATTATTCTTGCGGATGAACCCAGTGGTAACTTAGATACAGAAAGCGCGGAAAATTTACATAACTTGTTTTTTAAATTAAGGGATGAATTTGGCCAGACTTTTATTATTGTTACCCATAACGAAGAACTTGCTGCCATGGCCGATAGGAAGTTGGTGATGCAAGATGGATTGATAGTAGCCTAACATTGTGAAATCGAACGAGCTCAAGGAATTCTTAGACGAAAAAGTTGTCTACTACAATAATCCGAAGTTTATTGAAAGTGATCCTATCCAAATTCCACATCTTTTCAAGAAAAAAGAAGATATTGAAATTATTGGATTTTTGGTTGCTACCATTTCTTGGGGCAATCGAAAAAGTATCATTACTAATGGGAAAAAACTCGCTAACCTATTAGATCATGCACCGCATGATTTTATTTTGAATCATACAACATCTGACCTATCTGCATTATCTCATTTTGTTCATCGCACCTTTAATGGGGATGATTTAGCCTACTTTATTAAGGCCTTACGGCATATTTATATTGAAAAAAATGGGCTCGAGGCTATTTTCGTTAAACATGCCGAAAATAATACCCTACAGCCTGCCATCCATCAATTTAAGAAAGAGTTTTTTAGCTTACCACATTTACAAAGAACTCAAAAACATGTAAGTGACCCCTTAAAAAATAGCGCGGCCAAACGTATTAATATGTTCTTACGTTGGATGGTACGGTCAAATGATAGTGATGTTGACTTCGGAATTTGGAAACGCCTGTCCCCTTCCCAACTTTCCTGTCCGTTAGACGTGCATAGCGGCAATGTCGCTCGAAAATTAGGATTACTAAAACGTAAACAAAATGACGGCAAGGCACTGGCAGAATTGGATACGTCATTGAGAAAACTGGACTCAAGAGATCCGGTTAAATATGACTTCGCTCTTTTTGGATTGGGAGTTTTTGAGAAATTTTAGTCAACTGCAATCAACAACAAATAGAAAAGGTTCTTATAAACAAACACTATTCTCGTTAGTTCTAACACTGCTTTCCGACTATATACATTCAAATCACTTTTATGAAATATGTATTAGCCGCGGTTGCCACTTTAGTTACACTTTTCGCCTCAGCACAAATGAATAACGATCGCTTAGAAACACTGCTCACTGAAAAAGTGGATAGTATTAATGGTGTTTCTGGGCGTTGGCAACTGGTTTATAATGAACTACCCATGATGGTGATCACAGACGAAAACAATGACAGGATGCGCATCATTGCTCCAATTGTTGATGCTAACAAACTCAATGAAGATATCCTATTGGATTGCCTAGTAGCGAATTTTCACTCGGCTCTGGATGTGAAGTATGCTCTCTCCAATGATATCATTTGGTCGGTTTTTATACACCCTTTAGGTCCACTAACTGATAAAGAACTTAACAACGCTGTAGATCAGGTATATTATGCGGCAGTCAACTTTGGTTCGAGTTATAGTAGCACACCGTTACTATTTGGTGGAGGAAATGAAAAAAACGCATCAAAAGAAGAAAGCGAACCAAAAATTAAGCTAAAGAAGACCTAAGCAACTTCCTTTTAAAATATATTTAACGCTTCAGCGGCGCAAAGGGTTTATATTTACAATCCGTTTTATATATTTGTCCCAACCTTAAAAGGAATGCAGTTTAAACACCCAGAACTTCTTTACGCTCTCTTACTACTGCTCATTCCTATTCTTATTCATCTTTTTCAGCTTAGGAGATTTCAAAAAGTAGCGTTCACTAATGTTGCCTTTCTTCGAAAAGTAACACTGCAAACTAGAAAAAGTTCCCAGCTAAAAAAATGGCTCACACTACTTATGAGAATGTTAGCAATTGCCTGTATAGTGCTGGCATTTGCGCAACCTTTCACTGCTTCCAAAACAGCATTGAATACCGAAAAAGAGACTGTCATTTATCTAGACAATTCGTTTAGCTCACAACTCAAAGGCGCTAACGGACCGCTCTTGGAAAGGGCCAAACAACAGTTGTTTGAGCAATTGGGAGGGGAACACAAAATAAGTTGGTTTACCAACACCGAAGCCAAACGAAATGTTACTCAAACCGCTTTTAAAAAAGAAATTCTATCTGTGGGATATGCCTACAAACAATTGAGCTTGTCTGAAGTGTTTCTTAAGGCGGGCCAACTGTTTTCCAAAAGCAAATCGGCTGAAAAACGTCTTATCCTTTTAACCGATTTTCAACAAAAAGGAGTTTTACCTAAGGGAGATAATGATTTTACCATTAGCGCCGTTCCATTTATCCCAGTCACTACAAATACCGTTTCAATAGACAGTGCCTATGTGGTTAACTCTACTACTACTGCTACTCAACTAAAAGTGTTAGTTTCCGGTCAAGGTACGCTTCCTGCTAATCTTCCAATATCCCTGTACAACCGAAATTCATTAATCGCAAAAACTGCTATTAATTTTGAAGCGTCTTCACAAGCTAGCATTACATTCGACATCGACAATCCAGAAGGATTTAAAGGACTACTGCAACTTACCGATGCAAATTTACCATACGATAACAGCCTGTATTTTAGCATTAACACACCTAAAGACATCAAGGTTATGTCGATAAATGATGGGGGCACCCAATTTCTTCAACGCCTATACAATAGAAGTGGATATACTTACACCCAACAACCGAGTAATGCGATAAACTACAACGAAATCCCTGCCCAAAACCTCATTGTTCTCAATGAGCTGAAAAACATTCCTACAGCGCTTAGCAATAGTCTAAAAGCGTTTAGCGATGGTGGGGGAAGTATTGTGGTTTTGCCCAGTAAGAATGCTGACCTGATTTCGTATAACCAACTTTTAAATAATGTAGGTATTGGAACACTGCAAGGGCTTATCCAACAAGAAAAAAAAGTTGCCAAAATCAACTTTTCCCACCCACTGTATCAAAATGTATTTGAAAAACAGGTAGTTAACTTTCAGTTTCCTAAGGTCCAAACATACTATGGGGTGCGTGCCAATGCTACCCCAGTATTACGTTTTGAAGATGGAAAGCCCTTCCTTCTTCAATCCAATAAGACATTCTTATTCACAGCATCAATACATGCTTCGGAAAGTAATTTTAAGAACTCTCCCCTTATTGTGCCGACCTTTATAAATGTTGCGCAGCAAAGCTTATCGTTGCCAAATCTGTATTATGAAATAGGTAAATTAAATCGATTCGCCGTCCCAACAAAGCTCACTCAAGACGAAATTGTTACTTTTAAAGATAGTCTACAAAGCTTTATTCCCTTGCAACAAACCAAAGCAAACTCAGTGCTTATTACGACCGAAGAAGAGCCATCAAGAGCAGGAACGTTCCAAGTTGAAAAAGAGGAAATCCCTCTAGAAATGGTGAGCTATAATTATGCAAGAGATGAAAGTCAATTAATCTATACAAATCCTGATGATATTGAAGGTATTTCGGTCTTTGATTCAGTTTCGGAACTATTTGAGACCATGGCTTCCGAAAATAAAATCAACTCCTTTTGGAAATGGTTTGTTATTTTTGCATTGATTTTCCTATTGCTTGAAATGTTGATATTAAAATTCTTCAAACACTAACGCATGAATGTACTCTTAAAATCGGCTACTATTATAGACCCTTCCAGCAAGCATCATGGTAAGAAAAGAGATGTTCTTATTGAAAAAGGAATCATCACCAAAATTGCTGGCACTATAAAAGAAACAAAAGCCAAAGTTGTTAGTCTTAAAAACTTACATATCTCTCAAGGATGGTTCGACACAAGCACCTCTTTTGGAGAGCCTGGTTATGAAGAACGAGAAACTATAGATAATGGGTTAGATACCGCAGCGCGTTCAGGATTTACAGCGGTATCAATCAACGCCAATACGGACCCTATAACCGATAACAAAGGGCAAGTTAAATTTTTAAAAACGAAAGCTAGCTTTCACGCAGTAAATGTTCATCCCACTGGAGCATTGACGGTAAAAAGTAAGGGGATCGATCTGGCGGAATTATACGATATGCACAATGAAGGAGCACTTTCCTTTTATGATTACAAAAGACCCGTTACCAACCCCAACCTTTTAAAGATAGCACTTCAATATGCGCAGAATTTTGATGGACTAGTTCAATCATTCCCTTATGAACAAGCCATCGCAAATAAAGGAGTGGTCAACGAAGAGGAAAACAGCACAAAATTAGGACTCAAAGGAATTCCAGCATTATCGGAAGAACTTCAAATTGCTAGGGATCTGTACCTATTAGAATATACCGGCGGAAAACTACATATACCCACCATCTCTACAAAGAAAAGTGTTCAACTCATTAAGGATGCAAAGAAAAAAGGTTTGCATGTAACTTGTAGCGTTGCCATCCATAACATTTGCCTAACCGATGATGTCTTAGACACCTTCGATACGCACTATAAAGTACTGCCTCCACTGCGTACTGAAAAAGATGTCAAAGCACTTCTCAAAGGACTGAAAGATGGAGTAATTGATGGAGTCACTAGTGATCACAACCCAATTGATATAGAACACAAGCGCACTGAATTTGATCATGCCTATTTTGGGAGTATCGGACTTGAAAGCTGTTTTTCCGCATTGTTAGAATTGCTACCTTTAGATACTGTTATACAAGCACTTACTGGACTAAAAGAAACATTTAAAGTGCCCAATCACTCTATTTCAAAAGGTCAACCTGCATCACTTTCCCTATTTGATCCTACACCTAGTTGGGTCTTTACCGAAGAATCCATCTTATCTACTTCAAAGAATGCTGCACTATTAGGTGCCCCAATGAAAGGTAATGTCTATGGTATTTATAACAACTCCCAATTGGTAATTAATGAATAACATCTCTGCAAAAACATTAGCTATAATTGCTTATATCACTTTTATTGGTGCGATCATAGCCTATTTCCTGAATAAGGAAAATAAGCATGAATTTGCCACATGGCATATTAAAAACATGTTTGGATTAATCATTCTCTACTTTATCTCATTTGCCTTGTCAACTCAGGAGCTTCTTTGGGAAGTAGGAGCGGTTTTCTTCTACACAAGTGCCATCGCTTGGCTCGTTTCAATGGTCTTTGCCATTCTAAACAAAAAAGTGGGCATCCCTTTTTTAAGTGAGAAATTTCAGACTTGGTTTAGGTTTTTAGATTAGTTAATGTATATTTAAAGATATAAAACACTAACCCTAAACGTAGTATTATGTCAGAAACAACATCGGACAACGGTAAAAACATTGCCGTTATTGCCTACATTACCCTTATTGGATGGATTATCGCACTTATTATGCACAATAGCAACAAAACTGAACTAGGAGCCTTTCATATACGGCAAATGTTAGGTATTATGCTAGTTGGCTTTGCACTTTCCATTCTCGCTAGTGTCATAGGCATCGGTATCATTAGTTGGATTGTTCAAATTGGAATGCTTGTACTTTGGGTATTGGGCTTAATTGGCGCAATCCAAGGTGAAAAGAAATTGATCCCCGTTGTAGGAGAGCAATTTCAACAATGGTTTAAAGGTATCGGATAAGCCATAAAATACTTGTTGTATATGCCGTAAGGATTGTACCTTGCGGCATTATTTTTTATACTACATTATGCAACAATCTTTGTCACTCAATCATCTTTATCGCCCGAGCAGTCTTTCTGAAAACGCGCCGCTTATTATTATGTTACACGGCTATGGTAGTGATGAAAATGATCTTTTTTCTTTCGCCTCAGAGTTGGATAGCAATTATGCCGTCATCTCATTAAAAGCGCCGATCGCCATGCAGCCTTACGGAAATGCCTGGTACAATATCTATTTTGATGCCACTAATGGGAAGTTTAGTGATGATGAGCAAGCCATTACATCGAGGGATCTTATCGTCAAAGTAATTGACGAAATAGTGACTGCCTACCCCATCGATTCAGAAAACATCACCTTACTTGGGTTTAGTCAGGGAACTATTTTAAGTTTAGCAGTAGGATTGAGCTATCCGGAAAAAGTTAAAAATATAATTGGATTAAGTGGATATGTGAACGAGGAAATCCTAAAAGAGGGATATATAAACAATGATTTTAGCCAACTTAACGTTTATAGCTCTCATGGAAGTGTCGATCAAGTGATTCCTGTGGATTGGGCTCGAAAAACACAGCCTTTTTTAAAGAATCTAGGCATCGACTCGCATTATTCAGAATTCCCTGTGGGACATGGTGTGGCTCCACAAAACTTTTATGAATTTAAATCATGGTTATCTTCCTTAAAATAGCCTTTAGAAAGAGTACTAATTAGGATATAAAACCGAAGAGATTGGTGTCAATTCTAGTTCCATATCTTCATTGAAGAAATATTCTAAAACCATTTCCCCCCAAACTTTTCCATCACTAAATTCGGTCTGAATCCATCGATGGTTTAAAAAGCGCATATTATTAATGCGAAACTCTCCATAGCCTTCATATTCAATTAAAGGGTTCCCGCCTTTTTCCAAGTTCATGTCCATAATGGTTTCCCGAACAGAGTTTTCAACAGCCTCAGATTCGAAACCCAATGATTCTAAGTAAGTCATGGCATTTTCATTCCCTTGCAATGTAAAATAACTAAGTGCATCTTTTTCTTCAGACAGACTAGTAATGGAGTCTGTTTGTGCAGTAAGCTTGTTATTTAAAGAAGTTATTTTCTTCTCCTGAGATTCGTATATAGACTTCTGATTCATATACATAAATAGCAGTAACAATACTGAAAAGAAAAACAGGTACATAAATATTTTTGACTTCATTTCCTATGAGTTATAGTGAGTATTCAATTAAACGTTAATCTTAAGCCCATCGTACGCCAAATGTATGTCATTTGGTAATGATGCCTCAACTTCATCATGAAATCCTAAACGATGGCTAATATGTGTGAAATAAGTGGTTTTGGGCTGTATTTTTTTTATCAAAGCAAGAGCCTCCGCTCTATTGAGATGCGAATGATGTGCTTCTTCACGTAATACGTTAATCACTAACACATCCGTTCCTTTCATCTTTTTTATCTCTTCTGAAGGAATCGTTTTTACATCGGTTAGATATGTAAAACCACCTATTCTAAACCCCAAAACAGGCAAGTCGCCATGAAACGCTTCTACAGGAGTCACTTCCTCTCCAAAGAGCTTAAAGGAATTTGTCTTAGAAATTATATGCTCTGTAATGGTAGGTGCTCCAGGATATTTGTTTTCGGTTTCAAAGATATAACCGAAGCGTTCATGGAGTGCTTTAAAAACTCGTTTGTCCGCATAAAATGGAATATCGCCTTGTTTAAAATAAAACGGTCTAATATCATCCATGCCAGCCACATGATCACTGTGCTCATGCGTCAATAAAATTGAATCTAAAGACGTGACTTTCTCTCGCAACATTTGTTGACGAAAGTCTGGACCACAATCAATAACCACATTGTAACCATCCCACTGCAACAGCACCGAAACTCGCAAGCGTTTGTCCTTGGGATTATCGCTAAGACATACAGGGTGAGCACTGCCAATTACTGGAATTCCTTGAGAAGTACCTGTGCCTAAAAATGTGACCGTAAGTTGGGATTTCATTCAAACAAAAATAACAGTATTTTTTTTGTTTACCTACGGTATTTGCTACCTTTGTCATTAGGAGAACTAAGTATATTGCTATGCCAGAAATCATTCCAGGAGATAAGGAATTCGAAACAATCCCGTCCATCAAGGACAAAGCCCTTCGCATTAATTTAAATGAAAATATCTACGGTACCTTCGCTGAAATTGGCGCAGGACAAGAAACCGTGCGTAACTTCTTTAGAGCTGGTGGTGCTTCAGGGACCATCGCAAAAACGATTTCAGCGTATGATAAGGACTTTAGTGATGCCATTTATGGCGTGGAAAAGGATGGTCGTTATGTAACCGAATCCCGACTTAAAAAAATGCTTTCTCATGAGATTAATCTTATTGAGGAACGTATTGTACGTGAAAATCATCCGAACAAGATGTTTTTTGCCTATGCAAACACTGTGGCTACTATTGATTTTGCTAAAAAATATAAAGGACACGGTTGGGTTGGTATTCGTTTTCAATCACGCCCAGATGAAGCTTATAGTGAGATCATTCTTCATATTCGTTTTAAAGAAACAGAAGCCGTCCTTCAGCAACAAACACTTGGAAACCTAGGGGTAAACTTAGTTTATGGTGCTTTTTACAAGCATGATCAGCCTAGAAAATTATTACGCTATCTCTATGATCATATTGATCAAGATAAAATTGAAATTGACACCATTAACTTTTCAGGTCCTAAGTTTGAGGAAGTTGACAATCGTTTAATGAGTCTTCAACTTATTAAAAACGGGATGACCGAAGCGATTATTTTTGGTCCAGACGGAAATAACATTCTTCCTGCTCGTATCTTATATAAAAAGAACGTTTTGGCGTTACGCGGAAGTTTCCGACCGGTAACCAAGGTAAATATTGATATGTTCGAAAAATCACTGGATATCTTTTCAAAAGAAAATCGAGTTGATAAGAATAAAACCCTTACTATTTTTGAAATCACTCTTTCAAACCTTCGTGCAGAAGGAGAAATTGACGAACAAGATTTCATGGATCGAGCTAGACTACTTTGTTCGCTCGGTTATACCGTAATGATTTCTAATTTCCAGGAATACTACAAATTAGTAGAATACTTTTCTAATTTCACTCGAGCTAGGATGGGATTAACAATGGGAGTGAACAATCTCGTTGATATTTTTGATGAAAAATACTATCGCCATTTAAGTGGTGGAATCTTAGAAGCCTTCGGAAAGTTATTCTTTAAAGATTTAAAAGTGTACCTCTACCCTATGCGAAATAGTGATGGTAGTTACATTACAAGTGACAACCTTAAGGTGCATCCCCGTATGAAAGAACTCTATAAGTTCTTTAAATACAACGGAAAGGTGGTGGATATTGAAGACTTTAACCCTGAAGTCCTTAACATCTTTTCTAGAGAGGTATTACGTATGATTGAAAATGGAGAGCCTGGATGGGAAAAAATGCTTCCTGAAGGTGTTTCTGAAATCATCAAACAGAAAGCATTGTTTAGTTGTAAAACAGCCGAAGTGACTAACTAAGGATTTGAGCTGCATGGTCTTTTGTTTTTACTTTGTCAATGACCTTGCTTACCACTCCGTTTTCATCTAATAGAAAAGTTTTACGGTGTATACCATCATACTCTCTACCCATAAACTTTTTTAACCCCCATACACCAAAGGCATTAATCACCTCTTTCTCTGTATCTGCAAGCAAAGGGAAGGGAAACTCATATTTATTTCTAAAATTTGTTTGCTTTCTTTCCGTATCGGCACTAACGCCTAATAGTTCATAGCCCTGAGATTGAAGCTCGGCATAATTGTCTCTTAAATTACAAGCTTCTGCTGTACAACCGGGTGTACTCGCTGCTGGATAGAAAAAAACTACAAGCTTCTTTCCTTTGTAGTCAGATAGTGACACTGAGTTTCCGTCCTGATCGTTCACTGAGAAATTTGGCACTTTATCTCCTTCTTTTAATGTATTCATTACTGTATTTTTGTTATATACATTGTCTAATTATTGAGACAATGTGATTTTTTAATAATTTCATTGTAAAGTTACATCAAATGACCAAACAGGAAAAGGTAGATTTCGTTATGGATACGTTAAAAAAGTTATATCCTCAAATACCGATCCCCTTAGATCATAAAGATCCTTATACGTTGTTAATCGCAGTACTGATGTCGGCTCAAAGCACGGATGTTCGTGTCAACAAAATCACCCCCCTTTTGTTTGAAGTGGCAGACAACCCTTTCGATATGATTAAACTGACGGTGGAAGAAATACGAGACATCATTAAACCTGTGGGGCTCTCACCTATGAAAAGTAAAGGGATTCATGGCTTATCGCACATCCTTATCGATAAATATGATGGACAGGTACCTCAAAGCATAGAAGCGCTAGAGGAACTTCCAGCTGTTGGTCACAAAACGGCAAGTGTAGTAGTGAGTCAGGCCTTTGGAATTCCAGCCTTTCCAGTAGATACTCATATTCATAGATTAATGTATCGCTGGGGTTTTACCAATGGTAAGAATGTAGTACAAACAGAGAAAGATGCCAAGCGATTATTTCCAGAGCATCTATGGAACGATTTGCACCTTCAGATTATTTGGTATGGACGTCAATACTCTCCTGCACGTGGATGGGATTTGGAAGAGGATATCATTACCAAAACTATCGGAAGGAAAACTGTTATTAATGAGTATTATAGCAAAAAAAAGAAGCGGAAATAAAGCAAAAAAAAACCCCGAGAAAATCAATCTCGGGGTTTTCAAAGTTTAGTTTAGAAGTGCTTCAAACTTCATTTTATTATAATCTATAACACTTAAAGCCTTGCTATAATCCAGAAGAAACCTAATAGTTTCATCCTTAGGAACTAAGTTTTCATTCACGCGTTCCCTACGTGAGGTTTCAGAGTACAATTTTGCCATAGAACGTTATTTTGAGGTTACTGTTTCCTAAATAACGAACTTGTTTTTACTTTATTGTACTAGTTAGTCAACACAATATTATGTTTATCAATTACTTTGCGTAAATTGATAAGTGCATAACGCATTCGTCCTAGAGCCGTATTAATGCTCACCCCTGTTTGTTCACTAATTTCTTTAAAGCTCATTTCCTTATACATACGCATCATGAGAACTTCCTTTTGATCATCTGGTAATTCTTGAATCAATCGTCTTACATCGCTCTCTACCTGCTCTTTCACCAATTGCTTTTCAGCATTGAGGGCTCCATCAGATAGAACTGAGAAAATATTGAAATCATCATTATTCTCAAATTTAGGCATGCGATTGTTCTTTCTGAAATGATCTATCACTAGATTATGTGAAATTCTCATAACCCATGGCAAAAATTTTCCTTCTTCGTTATATGCTCCCTTTTTAAGCGTCTTTATGACCTTAATAAAGGTATCCTGAAAAATATCTTCCGCAACATCGCGATCAAATACTTTTGAGTAAATAAAACTGTAAATTCTTTGTTTGTGACGTGTAATTAACTCACACAATGCAGATTCGTTACCTTTCATGTAATCGCTAACCAGTAGCGCATCACTTTTCGTGCTATTTTTCATATCCATACTTTTTTTTAAAATAAACAACTACTTTTGGTTGTTTAGTCTTAATGTTTATTTAAAAAAGTAATAATATGCTATAGGCAACGTTTTTGTGTTCTTGGGGTAAATATAACAACAAAGAATTCATAAATGCAAAAAAAAGTCAAAATTTTCCCAAAAAAAATAACATTCTGTCAAGTTTAAAATCTTCCAAAGTAAGTAGTATCTTTGCAAAATTCAGAATAAAATCAGCATTACCCGCGTGCCAAAAACAGCTACTTCTACTAAAGATGAAATCCTAATACAGGGAGCCAAATTGCACAACCTAAAAAACGTTACCGTGGCCATACCACGTAACAAATTGGTCGTGATTACTGGTCTCTCTGGTAGCGGAAAATCAAGTTTGGCATTTGACACCTTATATGCCGAAGGTCAACGGCGCTACGTGGAGAGTTTATCTTCGTATGCACGACAATTTCTTGGCCGACTTAACAAACCGAAAGTAGATGCTATCAAAGGTATTGCGCCAGCGATAGCGATTGAACAAAAGGTAAATGCCACCAACCCTCGCTCTACCGTTGGAACATCAACTGAAATTTACGACTACCTCAAATTATTATACACTCGTATTGGAATCACTTATTCGCCTACTTCAGGAACCGAAGTGAAAAAAGATCGAGTCACCGATGTCATTAAATACATCTCCTCTTTTCCGGAAGGTGAAAAACTCCTACTTCTGGCTCCTATACATTTAGAAGAAGGCCGCAGTATGGAGCATAAAATCAAAGCGTTAGCGCAACAAGGATATGCTCGTGTAAAAATGGACAAAACCGTCCTGAGGATTGATGAATTGAAAGGTGCGTACCCTAAAAACTTACAAATAGTTGTAGATCGTGTAATTACCAAAGACGATGAAGATTTTTTAAACCGATTGGCCGATGCCGTTGAAATGGCCTTTTTTGAAGGAAAAGGTGCGTTATATATTGAGAATCTTTCGGATGGAAAAATCAAAGAATTCAACAATCGGTTCGAAGCCGATGGTATGACTTTCTTGGAGCCTAATGTACATCTATTCAGTTTTAATAATCCTTATGGAGCCTGCCCCACTTGTGAGGGCTATGGTGATGTCATAGGAATAGACTCCGATTTAGTGATCCCAAACACGGCATTATCGATATATGAGAATGCGATTTTTCCTTGGCGCGGAGATAGCATGAGCTGGTACAGAGATGAACTGGTGAATAATGCATATAAATTCGATTTCCCTATACACAAACCTTGGTTTGAACTTACCGAAGCACAACAGCAATTGGTATGGGACGGAAATGAATATTTCGACGGACTCCACACCTTCTTTTCTTTTTTAGAATCGAAAAGTTATAAAATTCAAAATCGGGTGATGCTTTCCCGTTACCGTGGGAAAACCAAGTGTGCTACTTGCCTTGGAAAACGTTTGCGACCAGAAGCTGGTTATGTAAAGATAGCTGGAAAGGCCATACAGGAACTAGTTGAATTACCCTTAGATCAAGTTGCCGATTTCTTTGGTACTATACAATTAAACGAATACCAACAAAAGGTTGCCAAAAGACTGTTGTTAGAGATTAACAACCGACTCCGTTTTTTGATGGATGTCGGACTGAGCTACTTAACCCTTAATCGGAAGAGCAATACACTCTCCGGGGGTGAATCCCAGCGAATCAATTTAGCCACTTCGCTGGGAAGTAGTTTGGTTGGATCCATGTATATTTTGGATGAACCTAGCATTGGATTACACCCAAAAGATACAGAACGTCTCATTGAAGTTCTTAAATCACTTAGAGATTTAGGAAACACCGTAATCGTAGTAGAACACGATGAAGAAATAATGAAAGCTGCAGATGCTATCATTGATATTGTGACAGAAGCAGGTACCTTTGGAGGAGAAATTGTTGCCAATGGAACGTTCGCAGACATTCTAAAAAGCGATTCT
>JAHZIZ010000122.1 GCA_022601215.1 Bacteroidota bacterium | reverse complement strand
CATAGAGATGCTGTCATTGATTTTTTCAAAGATAGTTCCGAGAATTTATTGGTTTTAGATATTATGAATTCTGAAAATAACTGGAATTTATTAGCACCATTTTTAGAAGTAAAAAGCCCTAATAGGTCGTTTCCTCATGCCAACAAGGCAAGTTACCGAAATGGCTTGTGGTCGAGGGTAAAGAGAAGTCTTAAAAGTGTATATTACAATGATTAGTCAATCCAACAACAAGAATTTATGAAAGTACTTCAGCTTATAGATGCTTTGGATGCAGGTGGTGCAGAACGCATTGCTGTAAACTTGGCTAATGAGTTTCCTAGGGCGGGTATTCAATCTTTTTTGTGTTCAACCAGAGCCGAAGGGATTTTGAAGAATCAACTTAATGAAGATGTAACTTATTTATTTCTAGGCAAGAAAAGTACTGTTGATATTGTTGCGTTGTTCAGATTAAAAAGTTTCATTAAGAAACACAATATCAATGTTATCCATGCCCATAGTACTTCCTTTTTCTTTGCATCTCTGTTTAAATTTATCTATCCAAGGATCCAACTTGTCTGGCATACGCACCTAGGTGCTCGCGCTACGAATGATCAAAAAGGGAATGCCGCAATAGTCTTTTGTTCGCGTTTTTTTGATGGCGTAGTTGCTGTCAATCAGGATTTAAAAGAATGGTGCGACAAGCAATTGAAAACACGAAGAATTACGTACATCCCTAATGGGGTACCTTTGGATCGATTTATTTCACCCTCAGAAGCAACGAATAAGAACATTGTTTGCGTGGCTAATTTAAAACCGCCTAAAAATCATCAGAACCTAATAGAGGCATTTTCAAAAGTAGTTGCTAAGCATCCCGATATAACATTGCATTTGGTAGGGCAATTATTTCAAGACAATTATGAAAGAGATGTTCGAGAAAAGATTCAATCCCTTGGGTTGGACGATAAGGTTATTATTTCTGGGCAACAAAAAAATGTATCTGAGTATTTAGAAAAAGCAGGTATAGGTGTTTTATCATCAGATAATGAGGGGCTACCTATGGCATTACTAGAATATGGTGCGTCTGGTTTAGCGGTCGTGAGTACGGCAGTCGGACAGTGTGCCAAAGTGGTTGGAGAAGACGGGTTGATTGTACCAACAAGAAATGCGTCAAGATTAGCAGAAGCCTTACTTTTGTATATCGAAAATGATGAAAAAAGAAGGATGGATGCGGTAGCATTTCAGAAAAGAATAAAAGATCAATTTACGGTGACGGATATGGTAACTTCGTTAATCGAATTTTATAAAGCTTAGTTTATTAAAGAAAAAAGACACATAACATATCTATATTGGGTGCTATTCCATTTAGGATTAGGAATCTTGATTTACTTTGTTGGCTTTTCGGCTAAACTATACTTTGCTTTGTTTACGGCGGTCTTTTTATTTCAAATAATACGGACTGCGAATAAAACTGATTTGGTTTTAGTTGCGGCAGCATATACAACGGGATTTGAGGTGTTTTCTAGAATGACGCAAAGTGCTTTCTCGTATGAGTTTGCGAAATACATGGTGATTATTTATGTCACCATTGGAATGTTTTACAAAGGGTTTAAAGTGAAGTCTTGGCCGTTTGTGGTTTTCCTTATTTTATTAGTGCCGGGAGTACTGTTTTCTGCCATCAACCTAAGTTATGATTCTAATGTAGCCAACGCTATAGGATTCAATTTAAGTGGTCCTGTATGTTTAGGAATAGCGACTCTTTATTGCTATGATAGACGAATTAAGGAGCAACGTTTTCAAGACATACTTACGGCATTATTACTTCCCATAATCTCCATGACGGTGTATCTCTATTTGTATACGCCCTCCATTAAGGATGTGCTCACGGGAACGGCGTCAAATTTTGCGACATCGGGTGGGTTTGGCCCCAATCAGGTAGCTACTGTCATTGGGTTGGGTTGTTTTATTCTATTTGTTAGAATCATTCAAGTGAAGAGCTTGTTTATAAATGCTTTGGATGCCGCTCTTTTAGGACTTATTGCTTATAGAGGTATCATCACCTTCTCCAGGGGAGGAATCTTAACAGGAGGAGTTTGTATTGGATTGTTTGTGTTATTATATTTTCTAAACGGAAGGGTGAAGCAGAAGGTCAATCTTATAATGAAATTTTCTGTTTTTGTACTGTTGATTGGTCTGGTTTGGATAGTAAGTTCTTCGTCTACAGGAGGGCTCATTGATAAGCGATATTCTAATCAAGATGCGGCAGGGAGGGAAAAAGAAGACGTAACAACAGGAAGGGTGGATTTGCTTAATAAAGAGCTAGAAGCCTTTTATCAAAACCCGATCACCGGGATAGGGGTAGGGAAGATTAGAGAGTATCGATTGCAAGAGACGGGTAAAAATGCGGCAACACATAATGAGGTAAGTAGGATGCTTTCTGAACATGGGAGTTTTGGTCTCGTTGCTTTAATGCTCTTGTTTTTTACTCCTTTAGTCTATCGTATTAAGAATAGAAGTAACTTATTGGCCTATTCATTTTTTGCATTTTGGTTTTTTACCATTAACCACTCGTCCATGCGAATCGCTGCTCCTGCGTTTGTCTATGGATTAGTTTATCTCACTATTATTCGTGAAAACAGCAATACTCTACGTAGGAAACGACTTGCAAGGTAGCGGTACAAATGTAACTACCATAGCCACTCTAAGCACCCAATTGAAAAGTTTGGGATATGAGGTGCATGCTGTTTCTAGGAAGCGAAATAAAGTAATACGGCTACTGGATATGATGTGGTCCGTTGTGGCCTATAGAAGGCAGGTAGATTATGTGTTAATTGACACTTACTCTACTTGGAATTTTTATTATGCGGTTGCCGTTGCTAATCTATGTCGGCTTTTTAGACTTCCTTACATTCCAATATTGCATGGGGGAAACCTACCAAGTCGATTGAAAAACAATAGATTTTTGTCGTATAAATTATTTAATGGGGCTAAAACGAACGTATGTCCCTCGCATTATCTATTAGAAGCTTTTAAAAAGGAAGGGTATACTAACTTAACTTAAGTTCCTAATACGCTAGCGGTGAAGCAATATCCTTTTATGCTTAGAGAAGAACTACGCCCTAAACTATTATGGGTACGTTCTTTTGCGGAAATTTATAATCCGATGATGGCTCTAAAAGTACTAGAGAAACTGCGTACAGATTTTCCGAATGCAACTTTATGTATGGTAGGTCCAGAAAAAGATGGTAGTCTTCAAAAGTGTATGGACTACGCAAAATCCAAAAATTTAAATGTAAAGTTTACAGGGAAATTGTCCAAGCCGGCTTGGAGAGATCTCTCTGTAGCGTATGATATATTTATAAATACCACAAACTTTGATAACACTCCAGTAAGTGTCATGGAAGCTATGGCGCTAGGATTGCCGATCGTAACTACAAATGTAGGGGGCATTCCATTTTTAATGACCCATAATGAAGAAGGGGTTTTAGTTCCTGAAAATGATGTCGTTGAGATGGCCACTGCGGTTAAAAAACTAATTTCAGAAGAAAGGACGGGTGTTTTTCTTACTGAAAATGCACGAAAAAAAGCCGAAACATTTGATTGGGAGATTGTCAAGCATGATTGGGATAAACTTTTAAACCAATAAATAAATGGCTACATTTAACCTTACAAACTGACCATAGTCCATGTCCCAGAAGTCAAGCATTCATTTTGATATTTCAGAACGTAAAGTTTTGTTACGCATTTTTGATCTTCTTTGTGTATTGGGCTTATTGTATGCCTTGGGATTTGTATTCGAATTTGATTACTTCATGATTAATTCTAAACACTGGGTGTGGTCTATTGTGTTAGGTGTATATCTTTCAGTTTTTGCTACGGTTTTTGAGTTATACGATCTGCAAAAAGCCAGTAAGTTTGAGGTGGTTGTTCAAAATATCATCCTTACTTCTTCGGTTACGGTATTATTCTATTTATTAACACCCTTTTTCACTCCAGAATTACCCGAAAATAGATTGCAAATTGTCTATTTCTATATCGCAATAAATCTAGCTCTTTTTATTTGGCGTTATACCTATGTGAGTCTTATTGCAACACCTCGGTTTTTTAAACGCGTCTTACTAGTGGCAGATACCAGCGAGATTGATAATATTATTGACTCCTTGCATAAAAGTGATCCCAATTATAAAGTGCTTGGATATATCAATACAGGTGAAGACTTTACAGGAACATTCAAGACTGCAGATTTGGAAGAGTTTACTCTTTCTAATGTTGCGGAGACTGTGTCCGATTTCCAGATTTCTGAAATAGTAGTGGCAGCCTCTCAAGAAGATGGAATTACCTTGTCATTGTATAACCAACTTATTTCCTTACTGGAAAATGGAGTGCCTATTCGTGAGTATACCCAGGTGTATGAAGAGATTACTCATAGGGTCCCAGTTCAACATGTGGAGAAAGACTTTTATCGTTATTTTCCCTTTAGTCGAAGTAATCAGAATAAATTATATCTATTCTTTCATAGAGTGTTGGATTTATTGTTTTCTGTTGCTGGATT
>JAHZIZ010000121.1 GCA_022601215.1 Bacteroidota bacterium | reverse complement strand
CCCTCATCCTAACGGCACGGTGGAAGGAGATTCTGGTTGGCCTGGTGGCGGAAGTTGGCCTGGGGGTATTGCAGGTATCCCAGGAGCGCCATATGATCTTGGAAATAATTATGAAATGGGTTCAACGGGCTTTACGGTGTACAGTTTTAATAAGAATGTAAACAGACAAATAAACGTCTTTCTACATGAAATAGCACATACATATTATAATTCATCACATCGAGTCATGGCGAATACTGTGCATGGTAGATATTTTCATGCGGGTTATGGCTGGGGTATGATGAATGGCTATTATACTATGCCTTTAGCAAATGCATGGGAGCGATGGTATTCTGGATGGATTGAAATCACACATGACATTGACGAAACAACAACACTTCCTACTTCCTATAATTTGAAAGATTATATGCAATACGGGGAAACAATGCGTTTAAAACTACCCCATACAGACAACCAATTCATTTGGTTGGAAAACCATGCCAATACTACGAATCCATTCTATAAAACTACGAGCTCTACTATAGTAGATGGAGATGGAGATCCATTTCCCATTCATCCAGCAGGATTGTATGGCGTTGTAAATAATCTTCCGGCTAGTCGATCTATATACGGTTGGCCTAACTTTTCTGGAGCGAATAGTAATGGGTCCAAGGTTATTTATGGTAAGGGTAATTTCGACTATGTTTTTGATGGGATTGCTCCTAGGTCGTATTTATATGGCGATGATGGTTTAGAGGTTATTAATAAAGGAGAAAACGCTTATAATGGTCAGAATGAAGCCCATTGGTTTAGGTATGACTACGGACAGATACATGATGATGACGAGGAGAATAATATTCATTATGGTTATGATCCAAATGGAGATAGAAATGAAGGAGATGAAATAAGAGGAGTTGATGGGAAAAAGGTATTTGGGAATGCATTTTTTAATGCAGTACTACCAGAAAGAAAGTTAAGCGCTTTTACCAACCCACCTTTGTCTAATTTTCAGGAAATTAATGATGTCCCAACCTTACCAAACGTGCCCTTGCCCTCGGTAGATAAGAATACGTTGTCTCCAATAATACTTCATAGCCTGTCCATAACGCCTACTATAAATGTGAATGGGTCGATAGATGTTATGGTGAATTATTTCGATGGTGTTATTGAAGATGATTTTAGAATGACAGGTAAGGTGTATTTGCCCAACAATGAGGACATAAAACTTAAGGAAGGTAAAGAGTTGTTACTCAATAGAAGCTTGAGTCCAAATAGAATTAGAGCAGATATAAATGGAAGTTTCTCAGATCCTACGGTATTTATAACCGCCGATGGAGGGCAGCTTACTTTGTTAGATGACTCAACGTTGATTCTAGATGAAACCTCTACGATGATTTATGAGGAAGGGAGTACATTGCAAATGGATTCAAATACCGATTTGTATATACGAAATGGCGCGCTACTTTGTATTAAAGAAGGAGCCACAGTTTTATTGGATCCTTCTGCGCGTATTTACGTGCAGGATGGTTTTCTAAATGTGCATCCCAGCATTGATATTTCCGATAATGTACTATTTGCAGAAGATGTACCTCAAAACCCGCAAATTGTAAGTACGTTGCAATATTGCACAGTAAATAGTCCTGAATATATTCATTCTATCGATGGGACTACCGTCACTAATTGTATAAGTCCCGTTGTAAGCATTTCCCCAACGGAGTTTGTAAAACTTACTTCCGAAGAATTTGTTGAGATTAATACAATTTTTGAAGTTCAAGAAGGCGGGTTTTTTGAAGCGGAAATCTTGTTTTTGGCAGACAATTGTGATGAAGAATTTTTCTTTGGTGATTTAGTGGATCCTCCAACCTTTGGAAGGAACACGTCTCAAAACAAAAATAGAGAGTCAACCATCGAGAATCCTTTCAATGTGTTCGTGATGCCTAACCCATCAACAGGATCGTTTCAGGTAAGTGTCGATAGAGAATTACAGTCTTTACAATATGAATTGTTCGATTTTAGCGGAAATTTATTAGTGAAGGATGCGCTCCAAAATAGTGATCCTTTTACCATCAGCAATCAGAATTTAGCAAAAGGAATCTATATTCTAAGAGTAATATCTGGAGGGGATTCAGTATCAACTAAGATCTTGATTCAATAACGGTCATTCTTAATTTATTGATATGCCACCTCTTAAGGGGTGGCATTTTCATTTTTAATAACTATATAATTATTAATTCATATTTCCGTTTATATGCTTGTAGATTCTAATTAATTTTACGCCTAAACCTAAATCGGATGCCCAAGAACCTGTTTTTTCAAGCGTTGCTCCTTTTCTTTTTTGGAACCGCTACTGCTCAACAAACTGCTGCCTTTACCAATACGCTACAAGACTATAACAAAGCAATTGAATTGTATAATAACAATCAATTTTTAGCTTCTCAGGCAATGTTTACGAAGATCCAGAGTCGGTCTGAGGATACTACTATAAAAGGTGATTGTGCCTATTATATAGCGAATTGTGCAGTACGCCTCAATCAACAAGATGCTGACCAATTGATGGAATCTTTTGTTGAGGACTATCCCACGAGTATTAAGCGTAACGACGCTTTTATTAATGTGGCCAATTTCTATTTTGAAAACGGTAAATATGCCTATGCGAGAAAGTGGTACGATAAAGTTGATGAAGGGAGTTTAGGTCGTAGTGAAATGGAACGATATAATTTTAACAATGGGTATGCCTTTTTCAAGAATAAACGAAACACAGAAGCTAAGAAATATTTTAACCGAGTTAGTAATTCTGAAAAGTACGGATCCCAGGCTAAGTACTATCTTGGGTTTATAGAGTACGAAGGAGATAACTATCAGGAGGCCACCGAACTTTTTGAACAAGTGCAAGGAGAGGAACGCTATGCCGAAGGATTGAGCTATTATCAAGCTGATATGAATTTTAAATTGGGAAAGTTTGAAGAGGCAATACAATTAGGAAAAGAACAGTATGATAATTCAAAGCCACAGGAGAAAAGTGAGCTATCCAAAATTATTGGAGAAAGCTATTTCAACTTAGGACACTATAATGATGCAATTCCTTATTTAAAAGAATACAAAGGGAAACGCGGAAAATGGAATAATACCGACTATTATCAATTGGGGTATGCTTACTACAAACAAGGTGATTATGCCAATGCTATTGGAGAGTTTAATAAAATAGTGAGTGGTCGAAATTCAGTGGCCCAAAATGCTTACTATCATTTGGCTGAGAGCTACTTAAAACTCGACCAGAAGCAACAGGCCTTGCATGCATTTAAAAACGCATCAGAAATGGACTTTTCTTCACAAATTCAAGAGGATGCTTGGCTCAATTACGCTAAGCTGAGTTATGAGATTGGCAACAGCTATCAAGGAGTTCCACAAGTCATCTTATCTTTTCTGGAGGCCTATCCAGACAATGGGAACAATGAAACACTCAAAGATTTGTTGATCGATTCTTATATCACATCTAAAAACTATCAGGCGGCGATGGAGTTACTTGAAAATAACAAGTCTTTTGAGAATAAAAAAGCCTATCAAAAGGTAGCGTTTTTTCGCGGAGCTGAATTGTATACAGAAGGACAATATAGTGACGCAGTTGCTTTGTTTAATAAGTCCTTAAAAGAACCTTATGATCCAGTCTTTACGGCAAGAGCCACCTATTGGAAAGCGGCCAGTGATTATCAAGATTCTAATTTTGATGAATCTCTCATAGGGTATAAGCAGTTTTTGCAGTTGCCGCAGGCAAATACAACTCCAGAATTTGAAAATAGTCGTTATAATTTGGCGTATAATTATTTTAAATTGAAGACATATCCCGAAGCAATTTCTAACTATAAATTGTTCTTAGAATCTTCAACCAATGATAGTGCAAAAAAGAATGATGCCTATCTTCGTTTGGGAGATAGTTATTTCATGAGTAGTCAATATTGGCCTGCTATGGAGAGTTATAACAGTGCTATAAATGGAGATTCCCCAGATCAAGATTATGCGGCATTTCAGAAAGCAATAAGCTATGGTTTTGTAGATAGGAGCGATAGTAAATTAGAAGAGCTTAAGAAGTTCAATGGGCAATTCCCTAAGTCCATGTATCGGGATGACGCGCTATATGAATTAGGAAATACCTATCTAGCGAAGGATAAAACAAACGAGGCTATCAAGGCTTACGATAAACTTGAACAAGACCTGCCAGGCAGTAGTTATGTGCCTAAAGCACTTTTAAAGAAAGCCTTAATATTAGATAATGCGGGTAATAGTGAAGAAGCGCTAATCATTTTCAAGAAAGTGGCAGGAGCATACTCCTCTTCGGCAGAAGCGTTGCAAGCGGTGGCGTCTGCAAAGATTATTTATATTGATGAAGGTCGTGTAAGCGAATATGCCTCTTGGGTTAATACCTTAGATTTTGTTGAGGTGGAGAACTCCGAATTAGACGATGCAACTTACCAAGCGGCCGAACAACCTTATTTGGAGAATAAACCCAAACAAGCAATCGGTCGTTTTGAAACTTATTTAAAGGATTTTCCAAGTGGACAACACGCATTAAAAGCACACTTTTATTTAGCTCAATTGTATTTTGCTGAAAAAAATAGCCAAAAGTCTATTTCGCATTATCAATACGTGGTGGATAAGGATAGAAGTGAGTTTAGCGAACAGGCCTTAGCACGTATATCTGAATTGTTCCTAGCTGAAAAAGACTATCAAAATGCCCTCACTTATTTGAAACGTTTGGAGGTAGAAGCGGACTTTCCGCAAAATGTAGTCTTCGCACAAACCAATAGTATGAAAGCTAGTTATGAGCTTAAGCACTATGAAGAAGCGGTTGCCTTTGCTGAAAAAGTGCTTACCAACGATAAGGTAGATAATGCAATTAAAAGTGATGCTCAAGTTATTGTTGCTCGCTCCGCAATGGAAACAGGAGCAGAGGACAAAGCAAAGTTTGCTTATGCAGAAGTGGCAAAAATTGCTACAGGTAAACTAGCTGCTGAGGCTCTTTATTTCGATGCATATTTCAAGCATAAGGAAGGCAATCACGAAGCTTCTAATACTGCTATACAATTGCTGGCTAAGGATTATTCAGGGTACAAGTTGTACGGAGCTAAAGGCCTTGTGTTGATGGCTAAGAACTTTTATCAATTAGGGGATGCGTTTCAGGCGACTTATATACTTGAAAGCGTGATTTCCAATTTTACTGAATATCCAAATATTGTGGAAGAAGCGCAAACAGAACTTAACGTTATTAAAGCGACCGAATCAAAAACCAATTCTTCTGTCGAGACTGATGGAAACTAAACAATCATTCGTATCATAACAAATCCTATGTATATGTTTAAAGACATTTCAGAAAAGAATAGCATAAAATGTATAATGAAATCCCCTATCGATAAAAGAGTTAAAGGGGTGTTGTTATCCCTTGCTTTTCTAGTGATTATCCCGGCTATAGCTCAGGAGGAAGAAGAAAATATAGGGACTGAGGTAGTAAATATTGTTAAACCTTATACTCCCACTATTTCGGATGCCTTTAAGATAAAGGAAACTCCTTTACTTAACGACTCTACTTCAACAGCAAAGAAGAAGGTGAGCTACAGTATTTTTTCCGTGCCTGTTGCTTCTACATTTACCCCTTCAAAAGGGAAAGCTGCAACTGTTGAAAAGGCATCGCCTATGAAGCTTTATGATAATTACGCAACGCTTGGATTTGGAAATTTCACATCGATTTTAGGTGAATTATACAGTAATTTTCAAATTAGCAGAACCGATAATGCCGGTATCTTTTTTAGACACAATTCCTCTCAAGGTGGGATTGATGGTTTGCTGTTAGATAATAAATATTACGATACCCGTTTAGACGGTACGTATGCTAGTAGACAAAAAGATATTTCGTACGGATTTAACGGTGGAGTGGAGCATCAAATTTTTCATTGGTACGGCTTAAATGAATTTGCTAATGAATTTAGCGCTGAAGAAATTAACGAGATTGACCCTAAACAGAGTTATTTTAGTATTAATCTTGGCGGTGAGGTTTCTCTAACAGATAGCTTCTTTCAAAAGGGAGTCGGTGGAATACGATATACGAGCGATGGATTTTCTTCGTCTGAATTTAATGTCACAGCTAAGCCAGAATTTTTCTTTCCTATCTCTGGATTCAATTTTAAATTGTCAGGTTCCTTAGACTACCTTATGGGTACTTTTGAACGAGAT
>JAHZIZ010000120.1 GCA_022601215.1 Bacteroidota bacterium | reverse complement strand
TGAATAGGGTCTCCTGCATTAGAACAGGCAAATTTATCCTCTCCAGCATCTAACAATGGACATTGCGCATTGATCGTAAAAACTGTAAACAAGGCAAATGCTAAGCAGATTATCGGGGTTAGGGATAGCTTTTTCATATAGAATTGGGTATAATTGGCGAAAATTAAGAAATTTTTATGAAACCCTTCGTTTTTGGGCTTTAAAAAGTATTTCCCTTTTTTTTTGAGGAATAGACTTATATGTATCTTTGCATTCTGTATTCGTTCTTACGAAGAAACAACAACTATGGATTTAGACAAACAAATAAAAGAAATTGAAGCATTAGGCAATGACCATGTAGGCACCTCGACAGATACTCCCTTAAGGAAAGATGCTTTTGAGCTGAGTGATATAGAGAAGATTGCTTCTATCAAAAAAGATGTTACAAGCATTCTTGAAACTTTAGGAATGGATCTTACAGATGACAGTCTTAAAGGAACCCCAAATAGAGTAGCTAAGATGTTTGTTCAGGAAATTTTTGGAGGTTTACATCCAGACAGAAAGCCTAAAGCCTCTACTTTTGATAATAAATACAAGTATGGGGAAATGCTAGTGGAAAAGAACATTACACTCTACTCTACTTGTGAGCATCATTTACTTCCCATTGTAGGAAGGGCGCATATCGCTTACATCTCTAAAGGAACCGTCGTTGGGTTATCGAAAATGAACCGCATAGTAGACTATTACGCCAAGCGACCTCAAGTCCAGGAACGACTTACTATGCAAATAGTAAAAGAACTGCAAGAGATATTGGGCACAGAAGATGTTGCTTGTGTTATTGATGCCAAACACCTTTGCGTGAACTCTCGAGGTATAAGGGATGTCGACAGCAGCACTGTAACTAGTGAATTCGGTGGAACTTTTAAGAACTCTGAAACCCGAAGAGAGTTTTTAGATTATATAAAATTGGATACTGAATTTTAATCGTATTCTTTATATTTTTGAAATCACATTATGGGGCGTTGCATAGCAACGCCCCAACAAATTGAAATAAGACTGATGAAATTATTTGAACAACAAGAATTGCAATTGTACAATTCCCTGACCAAAAGCAAAGAAAAATTCCAACCCATCCACGAAGGAGCTGTAGGAATGTATGTTTGTGGACCTACCGTATACAGCAATGTGCACATGGGGAATTGCCGTACGTTCTTGTCGTTTGATCTTGTTTTTAGATACTTAAAGCACTTGGGATATAAAGTCCGTTATGTGCGTAACATAACCGATGCTGGACACCTTGAGAATGACGGAGAAAGTGGAGACGACCCTATTTTAAAGAAAGCTCGCTTGGAACAAATAGAACCTATGGAAGTCGTTCAGAAATATTCAGTAGACTTTCACAATGTAATGGGCAAGTTTAACGCCCTTCCTCCTAGTATAGAGCCTACCGCTACGGGTCATATTATTGAGCAAATTAACATCGTGCAGGATATCATTAAAAAAGGATATGCCTATGAAATAAACGGGTCCGTTTATTTTGACGTAGTTAAGTTTAATGAAGACCATGCCTATGGAAAGTTAAGTGGCCGAGTATTAGAAGACATGATCGCTAACACTCGCGAATTGGCTGCTCAGTCTGAAAAGAAAAACCCTCAAGATTTTGCACTTTGGAAAAAGGCCGAACCACAGCACATTATGCGTTGGCCATCCCCTTGGAGTGATGGTTTTCCTGGATGGCATCTTGAATGTACTGCGATGAGCACGAAGTATCTAGGAAATCAATTTGACATACACGGTGGTGGTATGGATCTTAAATTTCCACACCACGAATGTGAAATTGCGCAGGCGGAAGCTTGCAATGAGACCTCTCCAGTTAATTATTGGCTGCATGCAAATATGCTTACCCTCAACGGTAAGAAAATGGCAAAGTCCACAGGCAATAACATATTACCAAACGAACTATTTAGTGGAGAAAACGATATTTTAAGCAAGGCATTTGCCCCTACCGCAGCTAAGTTTTTTATGTACCAAGCTCATTACCGAAGTATCTTGGATTTCTCCAATGACGCTTTGGAAGCAAGTGAAAAAGGGTTTCACCGATTGATGGACGCTTATCGATCTTTGGAGAATATTGCTACTGGAAGTTCTAGCAGTTTCGACGTATCTCAATGGAGACAATCTTGTTATGATGCAATGAATGATGACTTTAACAGCCCAATTCTTATTGCTCAATTATTTGATGCAAGCAAGCAAATTAATACGATAAAAGAAGGAAAAGGATCTATAACTAAAGAAGATCTTATAGTATTAAAACAAACCATGTATGACTTTCTTTTTGAGGTGTTAGGACTAGTCGATTACACATCAGAAGGTGGTGATGATACTAATAAACTTTCAGGCGCTGTTGAACTCCTTATTTCTCTTAGAAATGAAGCTAGAGCTAATAAGGACTTTGCAACCAGCGATAAAATTAGAGATCAATTACTGGAGGTCGGCATTCAGCTAAAAGATGGTAAAGAGGGTACTACTTATTCACTGAACTAAAACTGATTTTTGAAGAAGGCACTTATATACCCGTTTGTATTTCTCATTCGAATATACCAGCGGGGCATATCACCAATCTTCCCGTCTACATGTAGATATCAGCCCACCTGTTCACATTATGCAGTGGAAGCACTTCAATCTCATGGCCTTTTAAAAGGCAGCAGACTAGCCATAAAACGTATTTTTAGCTGTCATCCTTGGGGCGGAAGTGGACACGACCCGGTACCCCCAAGAATAGAAAAAGAAAAGAAATAATTAACATTTAATCATACTCGCTTTTCTATCTTTACAAGACTAAACAACACCAATTATGCATTTTTTAAGCTTTACTTGGGATCCCTCTTCAGGAATTAATCTCGGTTTTTTTACGCTACAATATTACAGCCTAATGTTTGTGATAGCCTTTATTTCAGGATGGTTTATCATGAAACGGATTTACAAAAATGATGGAGAGTCCTTAGAGAAATTGGATAGCCTATTTATTTATATGGTATTGGCAATTTTGCTAGGGGCACGATTGGGACATGTACTGTTTTACCAATCTGAGTTAATCACGCAAGACCCACTATCGATCTTGCTTCCATTTCAAACACAACCAGAATTTAAGTTTACTGGCTTTAGAGGTTTAGCGAGTCATGGTGCTGCTATTGGTGTGATCATTGCCTTGTTTATGTACAACAAAAAAGTATTAAAAAAACCAATACTATGGATTTTTGACAGGATAGTGATTCCCGTTTCCGTGGGCTCCATTTTAGTGCGGTTTGGAAATTTTATGAACTCAGAAATTGTTGGAAACTACACCCAAAGTGACTTTGGAGTTGTTTTTGCGGCCAACGGGGAAAATTTACCGCGACATCCAGCCCAATTATATGAAGCTGCGGGATATTTATTGGTATTCGTTCTCCTTTGGCTTGTGTATTGGAAAACTGAGAAACGTCATCAACGAGGGTATCTATTTGGATTATTTCTGGTTATCTTCTGGAGTATCCGATTTATTGTAGAATATTTTAAAAAGAGTCAAGGAGGTTTTGAAGACACACTTGGAGTATTATCTACAGGGCAATGGTTGAGCATCCCTTTAATAATTGCTGGAATTTACTTCATGTTCACCTCAAACAAAAAACAAACTACGTAAAGCTATGCAAAAAAGATGGATCGCAGTGGCTATTTTAGCACTCACCTTACAATCATACAGCTGTAAAGACCAACAAACCACCAAGGTACTTACCAAGGAGGTGACTTTTACTAAAGAAGGGGATTTAAAATTGCTTAAAAGTGAAACTGATTCCGTTATTGCCACTTTGGACGTTGAGTTTGCTATTTCATCCTATGAAACGCAAACAGGCCTTATGTACAGAAAGGGGATGAAAGACACTCAAGGAATGTTATTTGTTTTTTCTGAAGCGAGCATGAAATCTTTTTACATGAAAAACACCCAATTTCCTCTAGATATTATCTATATCAATGATGATTTAGAGGTTATTAATATTGTAAAGAATGCGCAACCCTACAACGAGTCTTCTCTACCATCTCAGGCTCCCGCTAGGTATGTTTTAGAAGTAAATGCTGGCTTATCTGATCGATGGGGATTAGCACCAACAGACAAAATTAATTACACCAAGCTGGATCAATAAATTTTCAACGTTTGGTACCTATAAAAAAACCGCTTCGATATCGAAGCGGTTTTTAATTTTAGAAAGAGAAGAACATTAAGCCTCTAATGCTTCTTCCTCTTCTTTTTTATCTGTTAAATCGATACCTCTTTTCTTTACCGTATCATAGAATACAGGTGTTGCTATAAACAATGAAGAATAAGTACCCACTATCACACCTACGATCAAGGCGAAAATCAATCCACGGATGGATTCTGCACCCAAAATAAAGATGGTTAATAATACGATTAAAGTAGTCATCGACGTATTTAAAGTACGACTTAACGTACTGTTCAATGCACTATTAATGATCTTATTCATTTTCCAGTTTTCGTGCTCATTGAAAAACTCTCG
>JAHZIZ010000119.1 GCA_022601215.1 Bacteroidota bacterium | reverse complement strand
GTGCAAAACCCCGAGGGGAAGAATAATATTAACGCTTTTTTCTACGGGTCAATCTTAAAGAAAGAGGAAGAAGTCCTTTTGGAAACGACTCATCAACGCACAGGGGACTATACGGAATATCATAACTTCCCAAATTATATCATAACGTATCTCTCCCACGATCCTTCTACTGATATTCGTACTTGGCGAGTTCGTTTTCGTAAGGATCCCGGATTCAACTTACTCTCTGAAAAGTTTATTTCCAAGCGCGTAAGCTCCGATGAATGGCAGCATCTGACATATGTCTTTGATCAACATGGCAACATGAGTCTATCTATAGATAACCATCTTATTCATACAGATCGAGATGAGAAGGAGCCTTACAGAATTGGGTACCATGCCTTGCGCACATGGAAAACTCGCTTGAAGTACAAAAATTTCAAGATCTACCAGATTGTTACATCGCCTCCCCTTGACTCTCTCACGATGCCTGAACCACCTTCACTCAATTGATAGCTACTAAGTATGACTAGGACATGCCGTTAATTTCACATACTCTATTGGTTTGATCAAATTGTGTATTGATGCTACCATTAAGTTATCGGATGCTTGGCAAATAAATTAGAAAGCATCTCCACTGACCGTTTCAAATTACGCTACACTTTTCGCTCTGCCAGACCGAAATACCAGTGGACCCTTCTTATCGTTTCATGGCATATACTGCTGTTCCATGGCAAAGAAAAAACCCTTAAGATTTTGAGGTCCTTTCTGAAGTATTTCACTCACTCCAGAATATTCCGGGTCGTGAAACAGAATTGACTCACGGAGATCTCTGCGATGACGATTGAGGACAACGCCACCAAAAATTGACTCGCACGAACCTACGACGTCAAGCGTTACGTATCTGCTGAAGGTTCGTTTTTCAACTGGCGCAAGCGAGAGATCGTCACCCAGGTACACCAGCCCTGATCTTGAATATAGATTCTCGATCTGCCCGCGGGAACAGGTCGTTTGACCTTACACCAGGAAAGGACAACGTGAAGTACCGCAAGAAGGACACCACTGCTCTGCTGGCTTTCCCCGACAACCATTTCGATGCCAGGGAGTGAATTATTGAACAATATTTCTTTGAGGAGATTTCAAGAATGACAGTGGACGAAATATTCAGCGAGGTTTTTAATATACCAGTTTCGGATGTAAATGATGATATTAAATATCAGGAAATTGAGAAATGGGATTCAGTTAATCACTTGAGATTTACTGCCAAGCTAGAAGAAATATTTGACATAGAATTAGATATGGACGAAATTACGGACATGAGTAGCGTGAAAAAAATCAAGGAGATTCTTAAAGGTCATGGTATTGATTCAGGTGTAAAGGACTGAATTAGTATTTCCAAGGTAAATTCCTACAGTTTGTTAATAGTAACTTTCCTCGTTCCGATCCCAGAGTCTGAACGGATGCTCTTACGGGAGCATCTACTTTAAATCTAGCCCAGAGGAATTGCCTTTTTAGCTTTTGGCTCATTCGGCATTCCTGCCCGCCTCTTCCTGGACAAAGTCTGTTAAATGTAAGCCGCGATAGTCAAGATCCCCTTCTAGATACGTTAAATGCCAAGAAGCATCCAAAAATAGTTTTTTTCTATCTTTAAGCCAAAATGGGAGCTCATGTGTGATAACGTGACCTCTTGTCTTTAGTACATCGATAAACGGAGGATACGATGCCAGAGTTGTAATAACACAACATCCTTGATTCATTAGGAATTCCTCTAGACTTTGTACCACCCGATCCCAAATGGCATTTTCTTTTGGCAATAGCGACAGATACACAATCCTTCCACTGGTGACATTTTGGACGCTTTGTGTGTAGCAAATAGCTGTCCCAATTGGTATTTTCGACCTCTTAACGGTGAATGAATGGACATTGACACCTGGTGCCTTCAGTAACCAATCAAGATGATCTTCCTTGCAAGAATTCACCACAGTGGAGGGATCTGATTCTCCTACTATTTTATGTCCTTGTTTCAATGGACAAAGTGTGATTTCGCTGTTAGTTGGATAATGTTTAGAAAAAATAGAGTGGCGCGCATAATAAATTGTCTTGGCAAATCTTTTCCAAATCTTATTATCTAATGCCTCAAAATACTTAAGGGGTTTAGTTACCTTTAAAAATTTTAGAACATTAAGTGGCTGCCCAAATTTAAGGAGAGGGTAAATCTGATTTACAACCTTCGTCCCTCCTATAATAAAAGTGAAATCACCAATCTTGAGAACTTTTGAGAATAATTTAAGCCCAGCTTGACCAGAGAACTTCGGATCCACCATCCATTCGATTGTAAATACTCCTGTATATTGCTTTCCTTCGTAGGCATATTCAGTACTCACATACGCTATGTGTCCGACGATTTGGTTCTCGCATTCAGCGACAAGTGACCTAAAATTTTCATTTCCATCTGAAATAACCCATTTAAAAATTTCAGAATCTCGCTTTCGTGGAAGGAATAAATCTGTAATACCTCCAATATCCTCCTCGGTTGAGGACCGTATGATAATATCATTCATACTGATACCATCGGCTCAAACAACTTGACAGCCATCCACGCCGATTATTTGTCCACTGACATAATCACTTAAATCGGACGCTAAAAATAAAATAACCTTGGCCACCTCAACTGGCTTCCCAATTCGCTTAAGAGCTGTGCCATCTATGAGTTTTTTCTTAAATTCCGGCTTTAATTGAGAAGTCATGTCTGTATCGATCACACCAGGGGCAACGGCATTCACGGTTATTCCTAATTGCCCTAGCTCCTTTGCAGACGATGTCGTCAGGCCAATAACTGCTGCTTTGGTGGCAGAATAAACCGCTTGGCCAGAATTCCCATATCGACCAATAATAGAACTGACGTTAATGATTTTTCCCCTTTCCTTCCCTATCATCATTTTAGTGGCAAATTGCATGCAATTAAAGCAGCCTTTCACGTTCACTTCCATAAGGTTATCGTAGACGTGTTCTTTGGTCATTAAAAGGAGATCATCATTAATTATTCCAGCGTTATTGACCAGAACATCTAAACGACCAAATTCGGAACGGATTTTTTTGAACATGGCTTGCACTTGATTCCGATCACTCACATTCGCTTTCACGGAGACAGCCCTTACTCCCATTTGGTTAATCTCATCCGCCAACTTAAGCACTTCGGCTTCACTGGAATTGTAATTAAGAATAAGTTCCGCGTGATTTCTAGCTAATAGTAAGCTCGTTTCTCTCCCAATACCCCTACTAGCGCCTGTGATTAGAATAGTTTTTCCATTTAGCATTATTTTCTCATTTTCAAAAAAATTATTGTTTAGTCATCGACGTCCACCTCACAAGGCGGTGAATAAAGAATATACCGTCCCAAGGAGTATCGTAATTATTCATCCAACCAATATCGACGCAACGGGAGACACCTTTAAACGTTGCTCGTTCACAAAAGTACTGCTTCTTTTCTGAATTTTTAATGGCCATCCCAATAGTTTGGATTTTGTTGTTAATCAACTCTGTCGTTTCAAGAAGATTCCCTACTTCTTTTATATAAATGGTTCGGGAACCTATCGGTTCTTCAAGCTTTACCTCCTTATTGACCAAAATCGTCCAATCCAAGGTGTTCGAACAAATGATGTCTTTATTAGGATCGAGCCAATAGATCCCTCTTACATTCAAAATATTGGCAAAGTTGCCTTCAGTTTTCTTATATTTCTTAGTCAGCTCTCTGAAGGAATCAGCAAGATAAGAAGCGAGCTTCTTACATGCATCGCCCTTACCCGCCCCATTACTCTCGCAAAAAATGACATGGGGAGAAGAACAGGCATTTTGATCAAACGTGATGATGTCCATCGCAAGATTATTACAGAGAGACTCATCGATAGATTCCTCATCCACAACCGCAAAGGAATATTTAGGTCCGAAGACGACGGTTTCGCAATGTTCCTTTTGCGGCAAGAGAACGATGGATTGAACGGCCTCCTTACCTCCCCAAATGACCTTACAATCGGCTTCAAGTGAAAGTTTTCTGTTCAGGTCTTTGTCGGAACTTGGAAAATACACAATGGATGTAGCTTTTAAAATTTCCTCTCCCGTCATTACTTTTCCCTCATAGCCAACGGAGATATCCTTTAAAATTTTGAGAATTTCTAAAACACCACTCACGCAATCTTTTGGCACTCTGAGTACATTAACGTTTTTGCAAAGAATAGATTGGATGAGAGAGAAAATGGCTAAGGTAGGAATATTACCAGCAATCCAATGACAAACCACTCCTCTTGGTTGGGCTCTTATGTAGAGACCCTCTTCAATGCTGATGAATGTATCCAAAGCACGTTTATTATTGAGGTTACGAGAAAGGTATTTCGTGAGATTAGATTCTCTAAGCCAGATGGCAAGGTAAATAATTCCTTCCTCGTGTAGTAACGATTTTGTAAGCTCCTTCCCAAATTTTGCTAGAAGTTTTACAATTAGATCAATGGGCTGGTGATGCAAAATTTCCAAATCTAATGAATTGATGAGTAATGCAAAATCATCGAATTCTCTATCGACAAAACGGCCTTCATATAGATAACAATTGATGCTCACTGACCTGACGACTCCCGAAACGTATCTCCGCATCCTCTCACTTCTGATTTTTCCAATCTTGATTTGAAAACAAAATATTTTCCCTTTCTACCACAGGAGCAGTCGTCTATTCCCAAAACCTCACCGATGTCCTCTGTCAATATTGACATTCCCGGATAACTGTCCGGGAGTACATTCATTATCTCAATATATCCTGGTTCATTCACTTTATTCTCTTGGAGGGTTAGAAAATTTCTGATTTTCACTTCTACAAAATTCGGGGCATGTTTATGACCAAACTCACAATCTATAAAGACAATTCCGGTTTGTTCTACCATGCCGTAGAAATCCAAGATATGGTTGGGTTGAGTATTAAACAATCTCGCAATAGCTTCAGAAAAGACCTCTTTTGAGACACTTTGATCCTTTAATTTTTTCCACCCTCCGCCATGGACCATAAGTAGGTCGGGACAATCAAAAATTGCATCTTCCTTTTGCATGGCTTTTAAGAATTCAGACCAAATTATGAAGGTGAAACCAATAGCAAATATACCCTTATCGCGATTACGATCAATAAAATCCGCAACACGATCTTTATTGAAAACCAGCCTACCATTCTCTTCATCAAAGGCGTAAATTTTCTCCTTACTGAGAATGCTAAAACCCCTTATCGCTGCGCTGCGTGCCGTTATGGATTGGGCTTCTTTATTGCTTGATTCACAATCGATAATCAAATACGGCCTTCGTTTGTTGGAAAAGAAATTTTTAATGATTGAAGTTAAGGCTTTTGTCTGACGTTGCGCCGTTACACGGCATATAGGAATCTTACTAGGTGTTTGGCTAGTAGTAGAACTTGAATGAAGAACCCTTTGCAGTGGCGCCGTAGTCGTTTGTAAGTCAAAATGCTTGAACATCTGTGTTGGCAGCACGGGAACATCTATCAGGCTTTGTATTTCATCTATATTAATGTTGAGTTTGTCTATCCAAGATTTGATATGCCTATTATTTTGATAATGCGCTTTTAGCTGACCGCGAATGATTGGGAGTAAAACCTTTTCCTTTTCCGCATCAGTGTATTTATACTGGTCTTCAGATATAAGATTTTCTATGGCATCATCCATGTTCATTAACATTTCGTCAGGTTCCAAGTTTCTCTAATTCAGATCTAAGTTTTTTCCCGGTAGGACTTGCCGGAATTTCATCAATAAACTCTATAAATTTCGGCAATTTAGTAGAGCTCAACCGTTGGTTGCAAAAGTTGAGGATATCATCTTTGGTCAGGGAGGCGGTTGACTCAAGAACAATAAAGGCTTTAATGGCTTCCCCTAGAATATCATCTTCCACCCCAACAATTGAGCAATCGACAACTGATGGAAGACTAACAATGACATCCTCGACTTCCTTCGGGCTAATTCGTTCGCCACTAACTTTTAGATATTCTTTCTCACGAGCCAGCACGTAAATAAACCCATCTTTATCAACGGTCCCAATATCGCCAGTGTGGAGTCGACCGGCTTTAATTGTTTCGTCAGTCAGGGTTGGGTCCTCAAAATAACCGACCATAATATTATCGCCCTCAGCTATGATTTCTCCTATTTCATTTGGCTTTACTTTCTGCATGGATTCATTGACAACTTCTAACGTGACACCGGGTATTCCCTTTCCGATTGAACCTAACTTTTCGGGTAACCAGCTTGGAGGGAGGTAAGAGAGCCTTGCCGTTGCTTCAGTTTGTCCGTACATTACGTAAAATCTAATTTTGGGAAAGGTTTTAAGAAAATCCTCAATAAAAACGTTCGGCAACTTTCCACCCGCTTGAGTAACATAACGGATGTGAGGAAATTGGGTTACCTTAAATCTTCTGCTTTTCCTCAAAAAAATCTGATAATGGCTTGGGACACCGGAAAAACCAGTGCAGCTATAATTTAATAAATCATCGATTACAGTATTCAGCATGATAAAAGTATTATTGAGGACTAGTGACGCACCGACTTTTATATGAGTATGGAGGAGTGACAATCCGTAACAATAATAAAAGGGTAGCACAACTAGCACTCGATCATTGTTAGTTAATTCTAAATATTTGATAATTGAATCAGTATTGGCACGCAGGTTTTTGTGACTTAACATCACTCCCTTAGGAAGTGCTGTTGATCCTGACGTAAAAATGATTTCTGCTATGCGGCCTTCATCGAACAACTTCCCATCACAGTTAAACTTTGACGATTGCAAGATATCTCCTAGAATCATATCTTGATGGACTTTTTCGAGATTCAGGTCGTCCAGCTTTTTCAAATGCTTATTTTCTACAAATGCTATTTTAGAAGCACATTGAGTAGCAATATACTTAAGAGAAGTGGTAGTAACCGAAGGATTGAGGGGCACACAAATGTTCCCAGATTTAATGATACCAAGGTATGCCCCAATAAAAAAAACCGAATTATCACTGATCAACAGTATCTTTTCATTGGAACCAAATTTTCCGGACAGCCAACGTGCAATCCTAGAGACATACATATTGTACATATCTGAATATGAGATTTTTTCGGAATTCCCAACAACAATCTCCTTAGTTAGGTCTTTGGTGGTTTCAAAAAGATAATCAACAAAGTTCACACTAAAACTCCATTTAGTATTTCACAATTAGTTTAAAATTTATTCTTAATCTAAAATTTAAGTCAGACCCCAAGTTATTTCAATTTCTCCACTGCCCGAGGTTCAGGTTACGCGAACTAAGGTTCGATTTACCTGTAAAATGGCAATACACACTATCCCAATAGCCGATTCAACCACGTCTATTCTACATTCTTCCATTTTTATCTTTTTCGGTTAGTCTCAAATCAAAATAAAGCTGCCCCAGGGAATTCAAAACTTATAAGTTAGCTCACTGACTTTAAATTTCTGTGGCCCCTTGCAACAAACTCGGCCAGTTCCCATGCATTGATAGTGTTCAAAACCCCATCACCGCTTCAGAAGGAACGGCATTTTTCAAATAATACATAAACTCAAGGGTATCTGGCCGTCTCCATGGCTAGATCAGATATATACGAAGAAGTATTGTAAGCTTCCCCGTCAAGCGGACAGATCATAAGTAGAGGTTTCCAGTATTGGTTGATGATAGGTACACGGGGCTACGCCCTGTAGCGCGTCATGGGGG
>JAHZIZ010000118.1 GCA_022601215.1 Bacteroidota bacterium | reverse complement strand
TAATTCATACGTTTGTAACGGTGCATTCTTTTTTTAATTTTAGTTTTCACGTACTTTTGTGTTGCAAAGGTATCACTATTCCTTTTTAAACTCCTATAAAAATGCAAACGGAAAAAGTAACAGAGTACATCGTAAATTGGTTAAAAGAATATGCAACAAATGCCAAAATGAATGGCTTTGTGGTTGGAGTTAGCGGTGGAATTGACAGCGGAGTCACCTCAACCCTCTGTGCTATGACTGGTTTTCCTACGCTATGTGTGGAAATGCCTATACACCAGGCAGCATCTCAGGTAACACGAGCGCAAGAGCATATTGCGCAACTCAAAGAACGCTTCGTTAATGTAAGTGACTGCGAAGTGGACCTTACACCCGTTTTTGAGGAGTTCAAAACCAGAGTACCTGAAACACAAGAAGACACTCTAAATTTGAGTTTAGCCAACACGAGAGCACGTCTAAGAATGACCACCTTGTATTATTTTGCTGGTTTACATCGTTATTTAGTAGCAGGAACTGGAAATAAAGTGGAAGATTTTGGAGTAGGGTTCTATACTAAATATGGTGACGGAGGGGTAGATTTAAGTCCTATAGCTGATTTAATGAAAAGTGAAGTCTATGCTATTGGCCGACTAATTCATGTGCCTGCTGCCATCCTACAAGCGGCTCCAACGGATGGTTTGTTTGGTGACAGTAGAACAGATGAAGATCAAATTGGAGCTACCTATGACGAATTAGAATGGGCAATGCATATGCAAGAGAAAGGAAAGGCTCCGGATGATTTTGAAGGAAGGCAACAGGAAGCTTATAAGATCTACCTTCGACTGAATCGTGCCAATCAACACAAAATGAATCCAATACCAATCTGCGAAATCCCTCAAAAATTTAAATAATTATTGTTTTTAACGATTTTTCGTGACGTTGAACGAAAAATCGCTCAAACGGAATCTTTATTTTATAGCTTTGAATTTGTAGTACTTGTATTACAAAAAACCTCACATACTAAATAATATCCCCGAAATGAACTAAATGTTCCATTAAAGGGTAGCTATAGAATGAAAAGAATCGTAATTGCAGACCACCATCCGGTGACAAGAAAAGGGATTGCTTGCATGCTCAAAAAGCATGATAATTTTGCCATTGTTGGCAAAGCTAACAATGGGGATGAACTGTTTAAGAGTCTCCATGAGTTTAATCCAGATATTCTAATTATGGAAATTGATATGCCACAAATAAATGGCATCAATGCGCTCAGAAATATTAAGACTGAATTTCCGGAAACTAGAGTGTTGATTTATTCAACACACCCTGAAGAAATCTATGCGCTACGTTCTATTAAATCTGGTGCGGCTGGATATGTTCCTAAAACAGCCTCTACCAAAGTATTCTTAAAAGCCTTAAAACAAATTGCTAAAGGCGGTATCTTCTTAAATGAGGAATTAACATCTACATTTACCAGTAGAAATGTGGGAGAAGCCAGTGCAATTAGTCGATATAAAAAATTATCTTCTAGGGAAATTGAAGTATTAAATCTGCTATCAAGCGGTAAACGAAACAAGGACATTGCCAACGCACTGAACATTAACGAAAAAACAGTGAGTACCTATAAAACTCGCTTATTGAAAAAGTTGAAAGTGGATAATTTGGCTGACTTGATTCATCAGTCAAGAATGTTTCAATTTGGATAATTAAATCACCCTTCTTAATTTTTCTGAAAGTACCATACGCAAGGTGTTATAGTCATTAACGTCTTGCAATACTGTTTGCCTTTCTTCTTCGGCGATCGTAGTAATAGTACCGGCCAACTCACTAATTTTAGAATTCACAAAATGACGTCTGAGATTAAGAATGGTCTCCATCACCATCTGAGGAATAGAGTGCTCTTTCTTCTTAACATGTATTTCTTTTCTATCCCAAGCAGACAACTCATACTTTTCTTCATCCATAAGGATATTCGTTACTGCTGTTGCCTTTTCTGGTTGCAATTTGTTAACGAAAGCATCTACCTTTAACTCTTGCTGCTGATTAAGGGTATTGATAATATCATAATACAGTTCTTTAAACTCAATATTTGCGAATTCAATTTCGTCTTCCTGTAAATCCAAATACACTTTCTCGAAAACCTTTGAGGTCACTTTTTCAGGCTTAAAAGTAATCTCGCCACTATCTGATGCCTCAAGAATGAGATCTTCAAAATCTTCTTCAACACTACCGTATAGTAGCAACAATTCAATAATCTTACGCTCTAACTGAAACTGGACATCAACCTTCTTGACCACTTGTTTTTCGGCAGGAACCACCTCCATAGGCTTTTGTTCTTGCTTTGATTTTTTAGAAGCATCCCGTTGTTCTTTTTGAAGTAGTTGCGCCAAAGTACTAAAAAGCACCTCTTCGCTTATATCCATAATTCGACTACATTCCTTAATATAAACTTCCCGCTTAATTCCATCTGGAATTTTTGAGATACTAAAAATCATATCCCGAATAGTTTCAGCTTTCTTAATGGGATCCCCTTTCGCTTCATTTGCCAAAAGAGACGCTTTAAAATTTATAAAGTCCTGTGCGTTCTCATACAAATACGAAGTCAATTCCTCTAACGAGTTGTTTTTCGCAAAACTATCTGGATCTTCACCTTCAGGGAACGTACAAATTTTCACATTCATTCCCTGTTCAAGGATAAGGTCGACACCACGCAATGACGCTCTTAATCCTGCTGCATCTCCATCAAAGAGAACTGTAATGTTCTTCGTAAGACGATTTATGAGTCGGATTTGTTCTGGAGTTAATGCGGTTCCTGAAGAGGACACCACATTGTGAATTCCTCGTTGTGCGAACTGTATTACGTCTGTATAACCTTCCACCAAATAGCAATTATCCTCTTTGGCGATTGTCTGCTTAGCATGATAAATTCCATAGAGAACCTTGCTCTTATGATAAATATCGCTTTCTGGAGAATTTAGATACTTCGCAGCCTTCTTATCATTAGTAAGAATACGACCTCCAAAACCTAAAACACGCCCACTTAAGCTTAATATCGGGAACATAACTCTACCTTTAAAACGATCAAATTGCTTCTCACCTTTCACTATGGTAAGTCCCGTTTTTTCTAAATAGCTAAGTTGATATCCATTTTTTAACGCATGACCTGTAAAAGCATCCCAGGTATCTGGGGAATATCCCAATTTAAATTTATTGATAGTTTCTTCGGTAAAACCACGTTCTTTAAAATAAGTCTTTCCTATGGCTTTTCCCTGTTCACTATTCAGTAAGGTATCGTAAAAATAATCCTTGGCAAATTCACTCACCAAATAGAGGCTTTCGCGCTCACTGGCTTGTTCTTTTTGCTCATCTGTTTGTTCGGTCTCTTCTATTTCAATCCCGTATTTCTTTGCCAAATAGCGTATGGCCTCTGGGTATGAAAAATGCTCATGTTCCATGATAAAGGCAACAACATTCCCTCCCTTTCCACTAGAAAAGTCTTTCCAAATTTGTTTTACAGGAGAAACCATAAAACTCGGGGTTCGTTCATCACTAAAAGGACTCAACCCTTTAAAGTTACTTCCTGATTTTTTAAGTTGAACAAAATCACCTATAACCTCTTCTACTCGAGCAGTTTCAAATACTTGGTCTATGGTGGTTCTAGCAATCATTTATAGTAAACTTCTGGAAAAAATAGATACGCAAATATACCGTTTAATAACAAGCATGAAATTTCAAACGATAAAAAAAGGCCTCCATAGGGAAGCCTTTTCAAAATTAACAATCGGATTTTTGGCTAATCCCAGTCCCAGCGAACGCCTAAGGAGACGTTGCGCTCTTCTACTGGGTTATCTTTAAATATTGTATTTAGATCGTATTTAGCATAGAGAGAAACATCACCCCAACCCACATATCCACTTAAACCATAAATGAAGTTATTGGTGTTGAAATTTCCTCGCTGTTTCTGTTTTACATCTTCCGAACCATCATTAAACTTTAGCTTCTGGCGCGTCCCCAGGTTAATTCCAGCATAGCCCCCTACACCCACTTTAAAGCTGCTATTTGTGTTATACCTAAAGTAATCTTCTTTGGTTATTTTTTTCGAAGGACCAAATTCGAAATGAACAGGTATAACTAAGTTGTCCATTCTAAATTTAGATTTATCCAAATCTTGCTCACTTACTTCCAAGCTGGTATCGGCTCCATTGTCCACGAAAAATCGATTATCCGTTGGCTTTAACCCGTTAAACTGGAAAGAAAAACCGTACTTCACCCGCAACCAATTACTTTCTTTAAACACTCTAGTTTTCCAAGCGAGTCCTATTTCAGCATACCTACTACCTCCTACTTTATAAGGAGAATCATCGATAGATTGCCCCTTAATAATTGTATTGTTTAGTCCAAAAGAGAAAACTAAATCACTGGTTGTTCTCACATCATACTTTCGTTCTCTTGGTGTATAATCAAACCCAAACACATCGCCTCCTTTTAAAAACCTAATTTCTAGCTTATCAGTGTCAGTTAGGTTGTCTTCACCATTCCGTTTTAAAAGTTCAATTTTATTATCAATAATTGCCAACTTGTTTTCAATATTCAACGCTCTGCGTTCAGCAGCTTCTTTTTTCAGTTGTTCAGCGGTTGTAAAATCAAGTTCGTTATTGTCCACTCTATTATTGATCCGTTCTACCTCTTTTCTGAGCTCGTTTTTTTCTTTAGCAATAACTACTTCTCTACTATTTTCTAACCATTCGACAGAGCTATTATTGTTTTCTTCTTGTGCGTAGCAATGGACCATAGAGAGTGCCCACATCACTAGCGCGATGCAATAGGTAAATGTTTTCATGTTGTTCGATTTTATGCTTTGATTAAAAGCAATGATTGATGAATAATTAATTGTTTCGTTCCACGACTGCGGTTCTAACTTTGTTGAATCCTTCGCCAAGGGCTTCATACACTTTATTTCTAAAGCTTTGTTCCAACTCTGTCTCCACATCTTGTAACAATGCCGTCGCATCTACTTTTGCGGTTCCAGAATGCAAAATTCTATTCGTTGCTATATCGCTTTGTGCTTTTGTCAAAAGCGCATCGATCTCAGCTTCGGTTATGGTATTATTTTCTTCCTGTAATTCTTTAACACCGGCAACAACTTCTTCTATTTTCTGTTGAATGAATTCGTTCTCACCTCCAATAACTGGATCAATAACAACGTTCTTTTCTGTGTTTGTTTTTACCACTGCTTCTTGCGTTTTCATGACAATATCGACCTCATCACTATTGTTGACTATTAAGGACTTTCTTACATTTTCTACAAGCTCCTTAGGGGTCTCCATGGCAACCTCAGGGTTCATGTTCACAGGAATCGATTCCTCACCCATTTTCTTAACTGTTTCTTCGAAACGTCTTTCATTCTCTTCCACCTTTGGCTCCTCTGCTATAACTTGATCCATGATGTTATTTTCTTCCATCGGAACAATAAACTCTTCATTATTATGGATAGTATCTTCTTCTACCAATTGATTAGAAACGTTAGTGTCTTCATTAAATAAAAACCCAACAACTAATAGTATACCGACTACACTTGCTGCAACAGCCATCCATAAGAGTGATGGACGCTTCTTTTGAGGCAACTCATCCATTTTATTGGCTAGTGCGCTCCAAGCATCACTGCTAGGTTGTAACTCCCGTTCCTGCAACTTCTCTCTAATATTTTCTTCAAACTTAATGGGTGCCATAACTCAATTTATTTTGTTTAGTAACTGTTTTCTGTAGCATTTTGCGAGCCTTAAACAATTGGGTTTTAGAGGTACTCTCAGAAATTTGCAACAACTCTGCAATTTCGCTATGCTTATATCCTTCCACTGCATATAACACAAAAACTGTTTTGTAACCATCAGGAAGTGTATCTATCATTTTCTGAATTTCTTCTACTTCCAACTCCGTTTCAATGTAAGCCACGTGCTCTATTGAATTTTCAATAACCGACTCATCTTTAAAGTAGAGTTTCTTCTCCTTTCGCAATTGAGAAATAGATTGGTTCACCATAATACGACGTATCCATCCTTCAAAACTACCTTCGCTCTTATAAGACCCTAGATGTGTAAAAACTTTTAAAAATCCAGTAAGCATTGCTTCCTCTGCCAGCTCCTGTTTTTTTAGGTACTGTCGACATACGCTCAACATTTTTGGAGCGAATAATTCATAGAGCTCATGTTGCGCCTTTCGGTTGCCCTTTTTCGCTTTACTAATGAGCTTTGTATAATTTTTATGTAAGGATATTACTCTCATACGTCACGTGTTATAAACGCTTCTATTACTATAGACGTGAGATACTAAAAAAAGGTTGTCCGGATTTTGAAAAAAATTCATAAACACAATAATATCAATGAGTTGCAAACTATTTTTTTCTATCAATCACATAGTTTACCATAAGTTCTAAGGAACTTTTATAAGGAGATTCGGGGTATTTTTGCAGTAAGGAAAGTGCTCGCTGCTGGTAGTCTTTCATTTGAGAGGTTGCATATTCTAGTCCATTATTATCCTTTACAAAGTGAATCACTTCTTTCACTCTTTTTTTATCTTTATTGTGATTCTTTACGGAATTAATCAACCAACTTTTCTCTTTTTTTGAGGCATTATTAAGCGCATAGATTAAGGGTAAGGTCATCTTCTGTTCCTTAATATCAATACCCGTAGGTTTCCCAATTTGCTCATCTCCATAATCGAAAAGATCATCTTTTATTTGAAAGGCAATCCCGATTAGCTCACCAAAGTGCCGCATATTTTCAACCTCTTCTTCAGAAGCATTCACAGATTTGGCTCCCATAGCACAGCAAGCGGCAATCAATGTAGCCGTCTTTTGTCGAATAATTTCAAAATAGATTTCCTCGGTAATATCTAATTTTCGTGCTTTCTCAATTTGGAGCAATTCTCCTTCACTCATCTCGCGAACTGCTACCGAAATAATCTTGAGCAGATCGAAATCGTCATTATCAATAGAAAGCAATAAACCCTTAGACAGCAAATAATCACCAACCAACACTGCAATTTTATTTTTCCAAAGTGCATTAATAGAGAAAAAACCTCTTCTCCTGTTGCTATCGTCCACTACGTCATCATGAACCAAGGTTGCCGTATGAATGAGTTCAATCACAGAAGCTCCCCTGTAGGTACGGTCGTTTACAATCCCCTTATTACACATTTTTGCTATTAGGAATACAAACATAGGTCGCATCTGTTTTCCTTTCCTATTGACCACATAATGGGTTATTCTATTCAATAGAGAAACTTTGGAAAACATAGCGTTAGAGAACTTCTTTTCAAAAAGTTCCATTTCTGCCTCGATGGGAGTCTTTATTTGAGAGACTATCTTCATTTACGGTTTCAAAGATAGGGATTTGAAGTTCTTATTGTTTGTTTGCTAATTGCCCACAGGCAGCATCTATATCTTTTCCTCTGCTGCGTCGCACTGTAACTGGTATCCTGTGTTTCTCAAGGTGCTCAATATATAAATTGATGGCAGCATCATCTGCTTGTTGAAATTCTCCATCATCTATTGGGTTATACTCTATAAGATTTACTTTTGAAGGTACTAGCTTACAGAAGGCCACTAACGCTTTAATATCGTCCATACCATCGTTAATACCATTCCAAACTACATACTCATAGGTCACCAAACGTTCAGTTTTATCATACCAATAAACAAGCGCTTCTTTTAAGTCCTCCAAGGTAAAACTCTTGGCAAAAGGCATAATCTGCTCTCTGGTTTCTTGAATCGCCGAATGCAAGGAAACCGCCAAATTAAACCGTACACCATCGTCTGCGAGTTTCTTAATCATTTTTGGCACTCCAGATGTTGAGACTGTTATTCTTTTAGGGGACATTCCAAGACCTTCATCACTCGTGATTTTATCTATAGACAGCAGTACATTTTTATAGTTCATCAAAGGTTCTCCCATCCCCATAAACACGATATTAGATAAAGGTCTATCGTGATACAAGATACTCTCCTTATGAATGGCAACTACTTGATCATATATTTCATCTGGATTAAGGTTTCGCATACGCTTTAATCGTGCCGTTGCGCAAAACTTGCAATCTAAACTGCATCCCACTTGAGAAGAAACACAGGCCGTTGTACGACTGGCCGTTGGAATCAATACAGACTCCACTACTAAACCATCATATAATTTCACAGCATTCTTGATAGTACCATCATTGCTCTTTTGTAGACTATCTACTTTTATGTGATTGATCACAAAGTTTTCTTCCAAATGAGCTCGAGTTTCTTTAGAAATATTGGTCATATCCTCAAAGGAATGAACCCCCTTACTCCATAGCCATTCATAGACTTGATTCCCTCGAAAGGGCTTATCACCAATAGAAACGAAAAAATCTCTAAGCTCTTCTTTAGAAAGTGCGCGTATGTCCTTTTTATCTGAAATCATGTGTTGCAAAATTACCACATATTATGAAAGCTACCGCACAAAAAAACCTCTTTACAAAGAAAGAGGTTTTTAAAATCACTGAATTTTTGGTTGATTATCTATTATTTACAATGATTTTCTTTGTAATATCATTTTGAGTTGCTTCATCTACCAAGTGAAGAAAGTATATTCCTTCCTTAAGATGAGAAACATCAATTCTATTTTCTGAACTTGACACATTCCCTGCACTTATCTCTTGCCCTACTAAATCGTAGAAGCGATAGCTTAAATTAGGGTAACGTGTATTCATTACGGCAATATATTCTGAAGCAGGATTAGGAAACACCTGTAATTGTCCCTCCAATGTGAAATCTGGCGTGTTTAAAGAATTGGAAAGTGCGTCTATGGCATACAACCCTGTGCCAGCAGGATCTAACCATTCACTTAATCTAGATTGCGGAGATTCTCCTGCCTCCCAAGAGGTTGCAAATCGTCCATAAACATCATAATCTCCATTATTTTCTTCACCATTACAGTTGGATTGACCAGCGTAAAGTTGTCCAATAATTCTACCCTCTTCGTTTAAAAGCGGAGAGCCTGATGAGCCACTTTCTGTGGTTCCGATATCCCATCCATTCCCATTTCCAACAGAGATACCTTTTATGAGCCAAACTTCTGTACCATTAGCATTTTCCTTGTCGGCTGGATTATCGTCACGACAAATCTTCATAATATCACCATTTGGATGGTGAATTCCAACTTGAAATTCTGGTGTAGTATCACTTCTATCCCAACCTGCGAAAGTTACATCCCATGCATTAGGAATTTCATTGACCAATTCAACCAAAGCGAAATCACTTTGAGCATTATTGGCTCTCAATTCTGCCCCACTAATGGTAAAATTATTTTGTAAATCTAGGCTAGGTTCGGCCTCTCCACATATTGGACTCGGACTCATCCAATTGAATCGAACAGACCACAAAGCAGGGTCGGAGTTCTCTAAACAATGATTGGCTGTGAGTAGGAACGGGGTCTTATCTGCGTTGGTATTATTTATTAACGAAGCTGAACATAAATAGCCATTTCCGAGGTTCAATAAAGCAACGGCTTTCTTAATCAGGTCCTTGGTGTCATCAAAATCCGCTCCGATAGAACAATTTACATCATAGTTACAGGCTCCCGAATCATTTAGCCCTCTATTAGCTCCTCCTCCAACAATTATATCCTCTACACTTCCTAATCGATAGCCGTGTATTACACTACCAATTTCCAGTTGCAAAGGCCCTTCGGTATCTGCTTCCTGATAATACTCTACTGATATAATATCACCACGAATAAACCATGAAGACAACTTATTGGACGCTCTGTTGTTACTACTAGAGTACACCTTTGAACTATCTGTCTGATCTGGATTATAAAACTGTAATCGCCCGCCTTCTGGTAAAATAAAATCCTCAAAATTAAGGCTCATATTTACCGCTTCAGGCGATTGTATAGCCACTCTCCAAATTCGATCACCGTTATCTAAGGTAGTCCATTCTCCATCTGTAGTTAAATTGACTAGGATGGGACGAGTTACTCCATAACGCCATGGAAGGCTTTTATCCAAATCGTTTATACTATCTTCTCGACGGATTTCTTCAAGATCTATAGGGGGAAGTTCAATAGGTTCAATTTCGGTTAGATTGAGTTCCCAGCTCACCGGAGTTCCTCTTCGCGCATCTTGAGAAAAAATGGTTGCGAAGGGAAGACATAAGAACAATATAAAAACGAGCTTTCTCATGCTATTGGTTAGACGGGTTAAGTGACTCCAAGAGACTAAAATACAGCTTTATTTTCATAAATAAAAATCTGAAATTGGCGTATAAAAAAAGCCCTTTCTGAAAAGAGAGGGCTTTCTATTAGTTTCGCAAGACTACTAGATAATCAACATGGCATCGCCGTAGGTATAAAAACGATACTTTTCTTTAATCGCCTCCTCATATGCTTTTTTCATAAACTCGTGTCCAGCAAAGGCAGAAACCATCATTAACAATGTCGATTTCGGCGTATGGAAATTTGTTACCATACTATTTGCAATACTGAAATCGTAAGGAGGAAAAATAAATTTATTAGTCCATCCAGAATATTCGTTCAAGGTACTATTGGAAGAGACTGAACTCTCTAACGAGCGCATCACGGTTGTTCCTACTGCACAGATACGTTTTTTTCTTACAATACCACTATTAATAATCTCTACGGCAGGTTCTGCAATAATAATTTCCTCACTATCCATCTTATGTTTCGACAAATCCTCTACTTCTACCGGACTAAAAGTACCTAATCCAACATGCAGTGTCACCTCAGCGAAATCTACTCCTTTGATCTCCAGACGCTTTAATAAATGTTTAGAAAAGTGCAGTCCTGCAGTAGGTGCGGCTACAGCACCTTCATTTTTTGCAAAAATGGTTTGATACCTATCAGCATCTTCAGGCTCTACTTCGCGATTGATATATTTAGGAAGCGGGGTCTCACCCAATTCGGTTAATTTACTTCTAAATTCTTCGTAAGAACCATCAAAAAGAAACCTCAGAGTTCTTCCTCGAGAAGTGGTATTATCAATCACCTCAGCCACTAAAGATTCGTCTTCTCCAAAATAAAGTTTATTTCCAATTCTAATTTTTCGGGCTGGATCAACCAACACATCCCAAAGACGTGTCTCACTATTTAACTCACGCAACAAGAACACTTCAATTCTCGCCCCTGTCTTTTCTTTATTTCCGAACAAACGAGCAGGAAAAACTTTAGTATTGTTAAGAACCAACACATCATCCTCTTCAAAATAATCAATCAAATCTTTGAACATCTTATGCTCAATGGTCTGATCTTCTCGATTTAAAACCATGAGTCGAGCTTCATCACGATTTGGTGCTGGATACTCGGCTAGTAATTCTTCAGGTAGTTCAAAGTTAAAATTGGATAATTTCATTCCCATAATTCGTCGTTTTGTTTTAAAGATGGCAAATATACAACCTCAGCATAGCGGTTGTCAAGTAATTGCAAGTTTATTATTTTCGGTTCACTGTGATTCCCAGCGTTTCTAGGTCTTCCCAAAAACTTGGAAAGGACTTACTAACCACTTCAGCATCTAAAATAGTTAACG
>JAHZIZ010000117.1 GCA_022601215.1 Bacteroidota bacterium | reverse complement strand
CATGAAGACTAATCAGGGAGGATCCTACCAACGAACCATAAAAAAGAAATATAAAAAACCTAAGACGAAGGGAGATAAAAATTACAATAAGCGAAACAAAAAGAAATAAGCTTCCAAAAAACGAACAAACTCTTATAATTCTTGCCCCTTGAGTTCATTAAGGATGTAATTTTTATCTAAAACGATACCTTCAAAAATCTAGTATTATTTGTTGCACAAATCTACCTAAAGCGAAATATTCGTTTTTCAGTTAAATATTTTTTGAAATTTATTAGTGATTACCCTAGAAAAGGGGGTATTTTTGCAAACTTTCAAAACGGAAATACATGTCAATTTTAGATACAGATTTACAAGAACGGATTACTGGGAAAGAGCTATATAGCTATCAAAAAGGTGCTATTAGTCAAATTTTCGAAAAGTTTGAAACAGCAGCAAAGGATTATCACTTGTTATATCAACTTCCAACTGGGGGAGGAAAGACGGTTATTTTCTCAGAGATTGTAAGACAATATCTTAAAAACCATAACAAGAAGGTGTTAGTCATGACACACCGTATTGAACTATGCAAGCAAACTTCAGCGATGTTAACCGAGTTTGGAGTTGTAAACAAGGTTGTAAATAGCACTGCTAGTTTAGACGATCAAAATCAGTATTCTTGTTTTGTTGCCATGGTAGAAACTTTGAATAATAGGCTACAAGATGATAAATTGGATATTTCTGATGTTGGTCTAGTTATTATTGATGAAGCACATTATAACTCCTTCAATAAATTATTTAAATATTTTGAGAAGTCATTCATTCTTGGTGTCACAGCAACCCCGCTGAGTTCGAACAAAAACCTTCCTATGAAGGATAACTACAATGAACTTATTACAGGCGAAACTATACAAGATTTAATTGATAATGAATTCCTAGCCCAAGCGGAAACGTATAAATATGACATGGGGCTTACCTCATTGGAAGTAGGGGCAAATGGGGACTATACGGTCAAGTCTTCTGAAGATTTGTACACCAGTTCTAATATGCTCGATACACTAGTAGCAGCCTACCGCAAGCATAGTGAAGGGAAGAAAACTTTAATTTTTAATAATGGTATTAATACTTCTATCATGGTGTATCATACCTTTAAAACTGAAGGCTTTCCAATTATGCATTTGGATAATACAGCTACTAAAAAGCAGCGCCAACATATTCTAGATTGGTTTAAAAATACACCAAATGCCATTTTAACCTCCGTAAGTATTTTAACGACAGGGTTTGATGAACCCACAATTGATACCATCATATTAAATAGAGCAACGAAGTCATTGACTCTCTATTACCAAATGATTGGGCGTGGTTCTCGTATTTTAAATAATAAGTCTTCGTTTAAGGTCATTGATTTAGGGAATAACTTCTATCGATTTGGGCCTTGGGGATCCGATTTAGATTGGCAACTTATCTTCAGGTCGCCAAATTATTATATGGATCGTCTTCAAAGTGACGATGAGATTGAAAATCATTTTAGGCGAGAACTATCTGAAGAGGTTAGAGCTGAGTTCCCTAAATCAAGAGAGGTGTATTTTGATATTAGAGATACCTATAAAACAGCCACGTCGAAAGGGGAATCGTCGAAGGTAGTCCTAGAGCGATCCATAGCACAGCACGGATACATCTGTATAGAAAACAGTGAAGATGTTTACGACGCATTGACTTTAGGGAAATTATTGTCAGACGATATTGATAGTCGAATTCATGAGTACGCCAAATGCATCAGTAAGAGTACGCACAACTTTTTGTCCTGGTTAAAGGATGACTATAAAAAGAAACTACGATCCTATTTACTGAATAACTTTGATGAAGTCTATGAGCAAATCCATGGGCATCCACCTCCAGAAGAGGACTAAGTGATCCTTGAAATAAAAATAAAGCCCTCGTTAATTTGATTAATGAGGGCTTTGTTGTTGTCAAATACTAACTAACGATGAATCGCATAGCTACTAGCTCGAGCATATTCTTCGAGTTTAGGCCAAAAATTCCATTCGTCAAGTTTTTTTGAAATTAATAGTAATAATTTTTTCATACGCTATTATTGTGAGGTTAATACTACATTAATACCACATGGTGCAGGTAGGAAAAGATAAGGGTAGATTCCTGTGTAACAAGTTACAAGGCTATATCAAAGATACACATTTCAATGATTACCCCATTAGTTTTGTAGGAATATTCGTCATAAGGTAGTTTCTACCGATAAGAAACTACTTCTTACCGAACTTTGACTGTCAAAATGATTGTTGATGCTGAAATAGGACTATTTCTTGTCACTATTTTGATATATTTGAACTGCATGAACATAGACAATCCTTTTTTATTTTTCTTTAGTGCCTTAGGGGTATTTAACGGTTTCTTGGCGAGTATTTATTTATTGTTTTTTAGAAAACAAAACAGATTGCCCAATTATTTTTTGGGGTTACTCATCCTCATGTTGAGTATAAGGATAGGAAAATCGGTTTATATGGTATTTAACGAAGATAGAGTCCTATTAATTCTTCAGATAGGTTTGTCTGCCTGTTTTATGATTGGAGTAATGCTTTTTTATTATGTCAAAGCAACTCTTGAGAAAGTTAGTAAGGTCCCAAT
>JAHZIZ010000116.1 GCA_022601215.1 Bacteroidota bacterium | reverse complement strand
TATATTGACCCTTGCTCAGGGAATTTCATGTTGGGATGTGATAGGTAATACGTTCCAATTGCTGGATTGAGTGTAAATCCATTTACACCATGTCCTGTGGTATAAACAATCATTGTTGATGTTCCGTAGATAATGTACCCTGCAGCAACTTGTTTGTGTCCCGGTTGCAAGAAATCTTCTAACGTCACTGGGGTGCCTTCTGGTGTCACTCGTCGGTAGATCGAAAATATGGTACCAACAGATACATTTACATCAATATTGGAAGAACCATCTAAAGGGTCAATGAGGACCACATATTTTTGATCATTATTTTCATTTCTACCTTTAATGGTTATAAAGTCATCTTCCTCTTCACTAGCAATACCACAAACAATCTCTCTATTCGTTAGTGTCTTAATGAATACCTCATTGGCATATACATCCAGTTTTTGCTGATCTTCTCCCTGAATATTTGTGTCTCCAGCTGCTCCTAGAATGTCAACCAACCCTGCTTTATTCACTTCGTGGTTGACCACTTTTGCCGCAAGACGAATGGAATTGATAAGGCGAGATAATTCTCCAGATGAGTACTTAAATTCGCTTTGATTTTCTATAATAAACTCGCCAAGAGACTGGTTTCTAATAGCCATAAGTGTAGGTTGTTGTGAATTTGGTTCAAATATCGGGTTTTTTTAAGAAATTAGAACCGATATTTGTTATTGAAAAATAGGAAAAATGGATATTGAGATAGTTAAAGCTAAAAAAGAAGAGATGTCTAGCGTGCTACAATTAATCACAGAATTAGCTGTCTTTGAAAAAGAACCGAATGCGGTGCAGATTTCGGAAGAAGATCTCATGGATGCTGGATTTGGTGAAAGCCCTATGTTTACTTGCTTTGTCGCTAAAATTAATAAAGAGATAGTGGGCATGGCATTGATCTATTTTAGATTTTCAACCTGGGTAGGTAAAACGGTCCATTTGGAAGATCTTGTGGTGAAAGAGAAGATGCGAGGAAAGGGAATAGGTGATGCCTTATATAAGGGAGTTATGCAATATGCCAAGGACGAAGGAGTGAAACGAGTAAACTGGATGGTCTTAGGATGGAATGAAGGCGCTATAAAATTTTATAGACGAACTGGCGCGGTCGTTATGGACGAATGGTGGCAGGTTGAAATGGACGAAGCTGGAATAGATCGTTATTTAGAAAAATATTAATTGTTAATGTTCCCTGAATCTAGGGATAGAAAGATGAAAGTATTCAAATTTGGTGGAGCCTCTGTCAAGGACGCAGCAGGGGTTAGAAATTTATTGGAAGTTGTACGTACTGCGAATGAGAATGACGTGCTAATTGTAGTCTCAGCCATGGGGAAGATGACAAATGCCTTGGAAGAGGTCGTGACCACGTATTTTCAAGAGGAAGATTCAATTCAATTAAAAATAAACGAGATATTGCATTATCACGTTGAAATATTGAACGATTTATTTACCAATACTTCGCATCCAATTTATGCTAAGACTAACACGCTTATTAAACAACTCAGTGCTTTTCTGCGTAGTAATAAGTCTTCGACTCATGCTTTCGTTTATGATCAAGTAGTCTCATTTGGAGAACTGTTGTCAACAACAATCGTAGCAGATTATATAAACGAAGAGGGGGTTAATGCCAAATGGTTGGACGTGAGACAATGTATTAAGACAGACAATTACTACCGAAATGCACGTGTTGACTGGGAACAAACTCAGAAGGCTATTGGAAAATTAGTGAATAGTAAAGGAATTACAATAACTCAAGGGTTTTTAGGCGCCGAATCTGAGAATAATTTCACAACTACTTTAGGTAGGGAAGGAAGTGATTATACCGCGGCCATATTTGCGTATTGTCTCAATGCGGATAGTGTTACCATCTGGAAAGATGTTCCAGGTGTCTTGAACGCAGATCCTAGAGAATTCACAAATACTCAGTTACTGCATCATATTTCGTACAGGGAGGCCATTGAACTAGCCTTTTATGGTGCTTCAGTTATACACCCTAAAACCCTACAACCGCTGCAACGTAAGGAGATTCCATTATTTGTTAAGTCTTTTGTCAACCCCAAAGACGCCGGCACCTGTGTTGGAAAGGGGGTTACTTTAGATCCAATGACCTCTTGCTTTATTTTGAAAAAGAATCAAGTGTTAATTTCCCTCTCTTCCCTTGATTTTAGTTTTATGATGGAGGATAACTTTAGTGAGGTGTTTAATTTGCTACATCGTTATAAAATGAGAGTAGAATTAATTCAGAATTCAGCCATTAGTTTTTCAGTATGTGTTGATAATAAGTACAATAACCTTGAGGCTTTGCTTACCAAGTTAAGAGAGAAATTTAAAGTAATTTGTTATTACGGTGTGACCTTGTATACTATTCGTCATGCTACACCAGTTGAGATTAAATCTCTAGTGCAAGAAAAGGAAGTTTTACTCAAACAAGAAAGCGCTGAAACAGTGCAATTAGTGGTAAACGAGTAAGTTGTCGATATTCATAGCGTTTGCCTATATTTGTTCTTTGCCAACAGAGAACAACCAAAATCTAACTACCTATGGGGCTCGTTAATGCCAAAGAAGTTGCCAAGGCTATAAAAGTCGATAAATTCGGTTTTATTGGTACTTCATTGGGGTGGTTGTTGATGAAGATTTTGAAGATTTCTACGATGAACAAGATCTACAATAAGCACAAAGATCTTCAGGATCTTGAGTTCATGAATGGATTATTAAACGAGTTCGAAATTAAATTCGAAATTCCAGAAGAAGATTTAAAACGGATTCCAAAAACGGGTTCTTTTATTACGATATCAAATCACCCGTTGGGGGGTATAGATGGCATTCTATTGTTGAAATTGTTGTTGGAACATCGACCTGATTTTAAGATAATTGCTAACTTCTTATTGCACCGCATAGAACCATTGAAACCTTATGTGATGCCAGTAAATCCTTTTGAGGGTCATAAGGATGCAAAGAGTAGTGTTACAGGTTTTAAAAATGCACTTCGTCATTTAAGAGATGATATGCCCCTTGGGATTTTTCCAGCGGGAGAAGTATCTACCTACAGAGATGGAAAACTGGTGGTTGATAGACCTTGGGAAGTGGCTGCGATGAAGCTTGTTAAAAAGGCCGAAGTACCAGTGGTGCCTATTTACTTTCATGCTAAGAACAGCAAGTTGTTTTATCGTCTAGCAAAATTGAGTGATACGTTAAGAACGGCTAAGCTGCCTTCAGAATTACTTACACAGAAGGAACGTATTATCAAAGTGAGAATCGGTAATCCTATTTCGGTGAAGGACCAATCGGAATTTGATTCATTAGAAGATTTCACTGAATTTTTGCGTAAAAAAACCTATGTGCTTTCCAATCCTTTTGAGAAGAAAAAGTTACTGGAAAATATCCCTAAAACTATCAAGATACCCAAACAACCTAAACAAATTGCAGGTCCAGTTTCTACGGAAGCAATGGAGGCCGAAATCAAGGTGCTGGAGGAAGATGGGAAACGACTATTACAGAGTAAAAATTATGAAGTTTATCTTGCTCCTGCGGTTGCTATACCTAACATTTTACAGGAAATAGGGAGGCTGCGAGAAATTACTTTTAGAGCGGTAGGAGAAGGGACTAATCAGGCCACTGATTTGGATGAATACGACACCTATTATCATCATATGTTTTTATGGGATAACGAAGCTAAGAAACTAGCGGGAGCCTATAGAATGGGGTTAGGCCAGAAAATCTATGAGAAATATGGGATTGATGGTTTTTACCTCCAGAGTCTCTTCCGTTTTGAACCCGAATTATACGATATGATGAGTAAGTCCATAGAGATGGGTCGTGCTTTTATAATTAAGGAATACCAACAACGCCCAATGCCACTGTTTTTGCTGTGGAAGGGTATTGTGCATACCACCCTTCGCTTTCCAAGACATAAATTCTTAATAGGTGGTGTGAGCATAAGCAATCAGTTTTCTGAATTTTCTAAGTCTTTAATGATTGAGTTTATGAAATCAAATTATTATGACCCTTATGTGGCTCAGTACATTCACCCCAAAAAGGAATATAAAGTAAAGCTGAAAGATGCTGATAAGGACTTTATTTTTGATGAAAGTGCTGCCGACTTAAATAAGTTCGATAAGTTGATAGATGAGGTGGAGC
>JAHZIZ010000115.1 GCA_022601215.1 Bacteroidota bacterium | reverse complement strand
AGGTTCCACACTGGTAAAGATGATACGACCATTTTGTTGATCGACTGTTATCCCAGGATAAAAATCGAAGAATCCATCTCCTCCTGATTGTGGATCATTATTAAAATTCAATCGATCTAAGTTGAATAAACGCAATAAGACGTCATCGGTTAACACTTCATCTGCAATATCTCCTGGAATATCTTCTACGGGAAAATCACTTTCATCTGCTGTTACTGGTGTAATATAATTTAAAGGTGAAGGATCTGTATACAATATGTTCAGTCTAAAATCTTCACGCTCTAATTGAAAGGCACCAATAGGATAGATGTTTTTCATCATAATATCCCAAACTGGTTCATTGACATTGGTGATATTACTTTTCAATAATTTCACTACTAAGTTTTGCGGATCACCAATTTCGTTATCTGGATTTGTTGGATCAGGATTGTTTGGATCGTTGGGATCGTTCCCCCCAACACCACCTCCAATTGGGATTCCTCCTCCACTGGTCGCCTCAACACCGTCTGTTGAAAATTCCCCAACTTGGTAAACATTCCCGTTTACTGTAAACTGAAAAGCCACCCCAAGCACCTCATCATTATTAAGACGTTGGTTTAAAGAAATATATCCTAGTTGCGAATTAATTTGGTATTCATTTGACTGTAATCTTCGAGCATTTTCTAACGTGACATAATCAATTCCATCGGCAACTGGCACACCACTAAAACCTTGGGTAACCGCAGCAATATCTCTAATATCTTCGGTCAACACACTTTGTTCGGCTGGATTGTCAATTCCGAAGGGGTTAAAATCATTATTCCCATTATCTGGAAAGGCATTTCTAGAGGTATTAATAAATCCTCCAGGAACAGAAGAAAGACCAATATTGGTAATATCCGATTCTCCTAAATCTTGAAGTGCCACAATATTACGTACATCATTGGTAGTATTATTACGGTTGGTTATCCATACTTCCGATCTTGTAATTTGCACATTAGAATTAATGAATGGGTATTGAGACAACACTCTATCGTAATTATCTCTAAAGTAGTGTCCTAGAAAAAAGTGACGATTCTCGTCATAATCCAGAGCAAATACTTCAAACTCCGTTACAGTTGCACCCCCTTCGGCTACTACCGATCTGGTTTCTGAACGTTGTTCAGAAAAGACACCCGTAATAGTCGTCTTTCCAAACTGCAATTGTGCTTTCACACCAAATAAACTCTGTGCTCCTTGAATGAGCGACGTATTTAATGGCATACTAACATTACCTACTTCTATCTTCTGAATAATATCGTCTTCGGTAGGCGTATATTCTAATTTTATTACGTTTTGAAAATCGAACGTAGATTGCGTATCATAATTGGCTGTCACTTGAAGACGTTCTCCAACTTTTCCTAATAAACTCAAACTAATTCTCTGTCCGAAATCTAAAGAAACATTACTTCGGTTTCTCGGCGAAAAAGACGGATTGTCCTGTTTGGTAAATAAAATACCCAGATCCATTTCTACGGTACCTTGAGGGATCACTTCAATCGTATTTCCTCCGAAAACACTTTCAAAGAAATCAGAATTCACGTAAAACGTGGGTAACAGGTTTTTTTGAGCATCTTCAGCTCCCTCTTTACGACCATCGGCCGCATCGATTTTCTCCTTAAAATAGGCTTTCATTTGCTCCTTAAGAACCAAATCCCGGTATTCTTCAGGAGTTAAGATAACTGGGTAGGAAATATTGAAATCTCCCAATGTTCTAGTTAGAATATATCGTTCGGTAATAGGATCGTACGTATATAGATTCTCAATACTAGCTGGATTGGGAAGATCTAATCGCCCCATGGATGAACCTGTGGCAGTAGAATCCTGTGAGAATACAGTAGTTGCTCCTAGAAGCAGCATCCCCAAAACTATTATTTTCGCCAAGTTATGTTTAAAGTCGTAATGTTTTGCGCCCAATGTCTATAATGTTTTTAACGCTTGTTTAATGATGGTTTCTACCGAAGCCTGAGGGTTTTCCTTCAAGACTCCATCACATGCCTTTTCGGCTTGTTTTCTTGCAAAACCAAGCGTCTCCAAAGCTGATAACGCTTCATTTTTGTTGGTATTGCTCGAAACGGTAGAAATAGCATCCAAACCGTATACTTTTAAAATTTTATCTTTCAAATCGAGGATCACACGCTGTGCTGTTTTTGCTCCAATTCCCTTAACACCTTGGATGGTAGGAATATCTTCGCCCGCGATTGCCTCTTTTACTTGGTCTGGAGATAATGAAGAAAGCATCGTTCTTGCAATACTCGCCCCTACTCCAGAAACCGATATTAATAACCTAAACACTTCACGTTCCATTACACTAGAAAAGCCATACAACGTATGGGCATCTTCTCGTATTTGTAGGTGGGTAAACAATTTTACATTTTCTTGACTGGGGAGTTGTGAAAATGTATGCAAAGAGATATGTAAAAAATAACCCACACCATTACAGTCAATTACGACGTCGGTTGGGTTTTTCTCAATAAGTCTTCCCTGAATATGGGTAATCATTCGTTAACGTAAGGTTAATAGGTCAAATATAGTATAATTATTCATAGCTACATCCTTTTGTAAATGCGAATATTAAACTACTAATTCTTCTTCTTTTTCTTCGCTTCTTTCTCTCTTTTCTCTTTTTGCTGTGCATCCACAACTGCAATCGCCGTCATGTTTACAATTTCCTCTACACTAGCACCTAATTGTAGGATATGCACAGGCTTCTTCATCCCAAGCATAATGGGCCCAATGGACTCCACCCCCTTCAATTCCTTAAGCATTTTATAATTACTATTAGCAGAGTCTAGATTTGGGAATATCATGGCATTTACCTTTTTCCCAGCCAGCTTAGAGAACGGAAACTTACTCTTCAACAACTCTCTATTCAACGCAAAATCTGTTTGCACTTCTCCATCCACTATCATATCCGGATTAGACTCATGTAGCAATCCAACTGCCTTACGCACTTTTGCCGCATGTGGATCTTTAGACGATCCAAAATTGGCATAAGAAATCATTGCGATTACAGGAGTAAGTCCAAACATCTTGATTGTATAATTGGTCATTTGCGCAATATTGGCCAATTCTTTAGCCGTAGGGTCTATATTGATAGAGGTATCTGAAATAAAAACAGGCCCTTTACTAGTTAGCATCAAGTTAGTGGTGGCCACTTTATCCACTCCATCAAACTTCCCGATGGTTTCAAGAACCGGTCGCAACACTGTTGGATAGGCTCTAGCATAGCCCGAAATCATTCCATCTGCATCACCTTCATTCACCATCATTGCGGCAAAATAATTGCGTTCTCGCAATAATCGTTTAGCATCGTAAAGTGTCACTCCATTTCGCTTTCTGCGCTGCCAATAATTAGTAGCATAGGTGTTAAGTTTATCTATTTGAGCATCCGACTTAGGATCAATTATTTGTAGTTCTTCTTCAAAATCTAACTCCAACATCAATTCTTTAATCACTTCTTCTCTACCTAATAAAATAGGGATAGCAACACCTTCTTCATGAACAATTTGTGCCGCCTTTAAAACATCCAAATGGTCCGCCTCGGCAAAGACCACTCGTTTAGGCTTTCGCTTAGCACGATCCATCAATAGGCGAGTAATTTTATTATCGTTCCCCATACGCTCTCTCAACTCGTCCTCGTACTTCTCCCAATCTGAGATAGGCTCAGTTGCCACACCACTTTCCATAGCTGCCTTGGCTACTGCTGGAGGTATTTTAGAAATCAATCTAGGATCAAAAGGTTTTGGAATGATATATTCTTTACCAAAGGTAAGCTTGGTTTCATCGTATGCAATGTTCACTTGCTCAGGCACAGGCTCCTTGGCTAATGCTGCCAAGGCCAACACTGCTGCCATTTTCATTTCTTCATTAATTTTAGTCGCACGTACATCGAGTGCCCCTCGAAAGATAAAAGGAAAACCAAGTACATTATTCACTTGGTTAGGATGATCGCTTCGTCCCGTAGCCATTATAATATCATCTCGAGTCTTCACCGCAAGATCATATTTTATCTCAGGGTTCGGATTTGCCATAGCAAAAACAATGGCGTTCT
>JAHZIZ010000114.1 GCA_022601215.1 Bacteroidota bacterium | reverse complement strand
TGACGAAACTGACCGCTAGGAAGCGTTTCAAACAGCACATTATATTCAATATTCGGCGTAGTCACGATAACTACACGTGGATTGGCGGCTTCAAAAACTACACGCTCTAAGGCACTTAACCGAGATACATCAATATGTTCAATTACTTCGACTAAGGTAGCAGCCTCATACTCCCTAAAACGCTTATCTCGGTAAGTTAAGGCCGACTGAAACAATTGAATTTCTGGGTCGCCACGTCTTTGTTCATCAGGTTTTAATCGATCAAACGCAATTTCTAAGGATCTGATGGAAGCATCACAACCTGCTATTTTAGCGAGGCTCTTTTCGTTCTTAAGAAAGTGCAAAAGCTTTCCTTCGCCACAGCCCAGATCCAAGAGCGTAGCGATATTGTGTTCCTTTAATGTATGAATAACAGCCTTGTGCCTTTGTTTGTGTAAGCTAATTCTCTTTTCAGTATTTATACTGTCTTCCAGTGCTTCTTCTTGGCTATCGGCCTTTACCAGATCACCATTTTCCTCCTCATTATCAATTGCAGGATTGCCATCTTTCAAACGATCCAATGCGATACGAGAAAAGGAGCGCAAATTACGGAAATAGCGATGTGCAATCTTTTCCTTTTGCGGATGGTCTTTTAGCCAGCCTTCACCATATTGAAGCAATTTTTCAACTTCATCTTCACCAATAAAATAATGTTTTTTGTTATCCAGCACAGGGATCAACACGTAAAGATGTATCAGTAATTCTCGTAATGAACATGACTTCTTCAAGGTGAGAGTGAAGTAAGAACTATCACCCCATTCTGGAAATTTACTATCCAGAACATAGCTCTCCGTTTCCACATCATAGCCAAGCGGTTCAAATAGGTCGTTCAAAAAGGACTCATTTGCACGGCAAGGCAAAGCATAGATTTTGGCTTCTAGCGGAATATCCTGATTGACCAATTCTGGTCTGTGTTTACTTGTTCCTGATAGAAGTGTTCCAAATACGCGGTTAATCGCCACGCTCATAAATGATGATGCGACATATGGACGATCATTTACATATTGGTCAAGAGGAAACGCTGTACCTCGATTCTTACGTACCAAACCAATCGGATCAACATCCAACAGGAGAGCCGCCGTACACTTTTCTTCTGTAGCTTCAGGATAAAATACATGTGCCTGACCAAAAGGCAATTTTTTCGTGTGCAAATTATCAGGGCTTTTATGCAGCAAATACCCTATATCTGTTGCCGGACTATGCGTTGTAGTAATGGTTAATAGCATTTTTTTATTCAGTCATTTGTTTAGCAAACTGCAGATCTTGATAGTTCCTAAATCCTCATTATCCTCCCCGCAAGCGAGGATGAAGTAGATTCTTGCCAGAATTTAGATGTTTATAATGAATTAGAGAAGCTTGAACTCCTGCTTTTATTCTTAATAATAGACTAGAAAAATACATCTTTTTTTCTGCGTATAACATTGCAAGATTCAACATGCCATAGATACTGCCTTGTTCAATTGCCATACTATATAGTCTTTCAGCTTTATTCAGGTCTTTTTTAGCCCCTTCTCCATATTGATACATGCGGCCAAGCATGAAACAAGCAACAAAATGCTGATTAAAATTTTTAACCAATTCATAAATTTTCTTGGCTCCATCTAAATCTTTTTCTATACCACCATCACCATGGTAAAGAAGTCTTCCTTGAGCTAAATATGCTTCTAAGTATCCAATTTCATCTGCTGCTTTTTTATAATGTTTTAATGCAAGCAGAAGATCTTTTGATAATCCATTAATTCCATCTTCATACATACAACCAAGAAAATAATCTGCTTCAGGAAAACCGTCATTTGCTAATGACCTAAATTCGTCAGCTAATCCCACTGAATCATCTCCGGCATCAACGGCCTTAATGGCTTGCTCCATCTTGAAAGATCGGTTGATGGGAAATTCGATAATATTACTTGATTTTTTCATGCAATCTATCTGCAACCATTTATTCGACCTATAACCAAGTTAAATGACCTCCGGCATAGCCGGAGGCTTATTAGATTACGCCCTCAAAGGGCTCAAGTAAGCACCCAAGGTGCTCTAAATTCCAAGCTGCAGCTGATCTCGGCGTTCGTCTTCTTTTTCTTGATTTCTAATATACTCAAGAACCATCTCTTCATCTAAGCCAACTGTAGACACAAAATACCCTCGCGCCCAAAAATGTTCACCATTGAAATTCCTTTGCCGGCCTCGAAACTTCTTTGCTATTGATATAGCACTTTTTCCTTTCAAATAACCAACAACATTTGATACCGCATATTTCGGTGGAACGCTTATACACATATGAACATGGTCTTTCATCAGGTGTCCTTCTTCTATTTCAACACCCTTACGTTTTGCCAGATCACGAAATGTTTCACCTAAATGTTTACGTATCGAAACATATATCAATTTCTGCCTTCTCTTCGTTATAAAAACAACAGGGTATTTACAATCCCAACGGGTGTGAGACAAACTCTTATAGTCTCGCATCGTTTTCTCCTCTTCACTTTTAGTCGAGTAAAGAAGATACATACCGTTGTCACGGTTAAACCTATGCGAGTCTCCCCAGCTTAGCTGGGGGTTTACCAATGTTTAATTATCGCTTGTATAGGCATTGCTTTGTTTGGGCGCTACATTAGAATCGTACTAAATGCTACTTGGTAGTTCCCCGTGACTTTATTTACTGCACTAATGACAATTTTGATATTTTTGTTTGGTAATTTTACTGAAAGCTCATAAGTCTGAAGTTTCTCTTCACCTGCAAACATGGGAATGGCGTTGGTAGAAAACTTCCAGTCCGTTTTGTTGCTGATGCGCTTAATATTTTCATTCATATGCTTAATGTACCTTTGAACATTTGTCTCCTTAATGAATACCGTGCAAACACCATTTTCTTTATATGTAACTGTATAGCTTCCATCTGGTGAAGTCATTGACCATGCCTTTCCTTCTGAGCTATCAAGAAAATGCTTTGCCATATCTGGCGAAAGCTCATTAATTTTCATTTTGTTTTCCATAAAACTCTCTAACGCACCGCCATTCCCGGCATGTTGGATACAACTTGAAATGGAGAAATTTGACCCGAAAAATTCCGGCTCTCCGGTATCTGTCTGGCTACAACCCATAACTATTAGGGAAATGACTACTGCAATAATCAAAGATCTTTTCATGGCATGAACTTTCCTATGTAGTGGCTAACGTCTATATTTTACGCGTTCAGAGGTAACCGTATTTTAGTCGTAAGGACTCTTCTAGAAATTCAGAATTCGCCCAAATACAAGACGCGGAAAGAATTTTGCAGTGTGGCACATGCCTGATATGTTGCAATAATTTTTCCAGCAACGCAGCAATTTGGATGAAATCTGAATTTTTAGGGGTGCCCGTCACTATATTTAAATAAACTCGTTATTTTTTATTCCCTGCTATCTTTTTAAAAAGATGGAAACAATCCAATATTTCTCTAACCCACAACCCAATTATTGAGCTAATTGTATTCTTATCGGCAGAATTATTCTTTTCTTGCGTACTGTTATTAACAGAACTCCAAACAACTACCTGCAGATATAAACGCTTAGCCAATAAAAAAACCAGATCAGGAATGATCTGGCTTCAAGTAGTATTCGGAATCATATAGACGTCAGAACTCAGACTCGGGAGAATTAAACAAAATATTTTTATTCAGCCCTTGCAATACCTTCTCCCATTCCTCTAATATGCGAAAAATTTGGTTCGATAATAGTGCGTCCATCTGCACCAATAGCTTAATTCAAGAAGAATCATATTGAATCACCCCGGGTTTTCCGGAGACCATTTTATCTGAGTCAGGCAACATTAGCTGACTCTTCCAATTGGCGATAATATGCCATTTCGAATTCTGCTGGTGGAATATTTCCAATTGGTTC